>CAZFGP010000004.1:39613-49159 GCA_964518685.1 uncultured Terrimonas sp. | reverse complement strand
TCAATACCCAATTCCATGGTTGGCGAACAAAACAATGCACCGATTTTTCCTGCTCTGAATTCTTCTTCTCTTTTCCTTCTCTCCCCGCTGTTGATTTGTCCGGTATGTTCACGACCCTCAATGGGTTTAATTTCGCGGAAGTTGGTTTGATAGAAACGCTGGAAGTATTTGTTTGGCTTGGTATTGAGTGGCTTGTAAGCACGGTTTTTAATCAGGTCGGGGATCAGGTTCTCACCATCCCCTTTATGCCAAAGGATATTGTCAACCTTTAATTGGTAAATGGTGGTTTCTTCATTATTGGCAGTCTTAGCCGGTTTCTTTACTAGCCATCCACCTTGGTCAGCAAGCAGGCTGAAAAGCTTAATTGTAAATTGATTATATGCTTCTTTCCCTTTAACTAAATTCTCCAATCCAAATCTTTTGGCTGAACTTCGAATATACTTTCCCAAAACACTAGTATATCCAGCACTTTCGGAATAGAACTCTCTTGCTGATGAAGAGAGTCTCTCCAGGCGAATGTGATTGGGTACTTCCAATTTTTCATTCTCGTCTAATGTCCAGGGTGCCTTGAGCTTCTCTTTAATTTTTTTCGCATTCGTTGCAATAACCCCCGGTTCAAGCATGGAGAAACTTAGTGCATAGGATTTTCTAAAGAAATCAAATACCTGATGCAGGAACTCCTGTCGCTCTGCAGGTTTCATTGCAAAGAGCAGATCATTAGGTTGCCATAACGAATCATCGTCTATTGATTCTGCCAAATGCCTGTACTCTATAGTCAACAAAGCACACTGTTCCAGGTTGGGCAAAACCACACGCCAGCTTCGTCTCAAATCATGCAGCAAACGATACATGATAAAGTCTTTGAAAGTGTCTTCATTTTCCTTTTTAGGACCGGGGAAGGTTGCCGGTTGTTTTGCAAATTGCTCCTGACCAATATTCAGGCATTCAAAAACGCGGTTTGTAATATTGGTATAATCAAGTGTGTTATGGGTTTCAAGGGCTTTGGCAATCGCTGCTCTTAGCTGTCCAACTTTTACAAAGTCGTTGAAGTGTCCTGCTTGAAGGGAAGCATCCTGCCTATTGTCTGTAAAACTCAGTAGCTTTTGTTTTTCAGAAGCTTCACCAAATTCCTGAAGCTGGGTTATTGTTTCAAAGGATAAAACAGTAGTGGCAGTGCTTCGGCCTTCACCACCCAGTTTCATTACTTTAGTCCATTCAGCAGTTTGGGCATCATAGATTGTTCCTGAAGTCGGGTCGAACATTAAGGGCGAAGGCATAAACCAACCTTCAAAATCGAGTGTTTCTGTTAATGAAAAATCACCTTTTCGATTGAACCAAATTTTTCGAGGCAATCTTGCTTCCCTCTCGTTCTTTAATTTTCTTGTTCCATCTTTTCGGGGTGGGGTAAACCAAGTTTCGGGTAGGTCTGGTATATCTCTGTTCGCATCCCAAATAGGTTCTTCGTCCTCTTTGTGTTGTATGAAGATGTAGCCTTCCGCAATAGAAGTTTCATCTTCTTCATCCACTATATCATAAAACTCTCTGGGCTGAATAATTGAATCATTAAGATTCAACTTTACGCAGGTGAATTCATGGCCTGATGTTCTGCTAAATACCATCGGAAACCGCATTGTCTCTTTGCTATCAGCATAAAGACCGGCATCCAAGAACAGGTTTCTCGATTTCTGGTCACCTAATGTGGTATAGACGGATCCTGTTTGGGCAATGAACTGGTGAATACGATAGGGGAGAAAGTTTTTCTGTTTGTCAGGGCTTGTATTTAAAATATTCGCCCATTCCAGCAATTGTTCTAAGTGGTTTAAACAGTCCTCTTTACTTATTCCGGTAAATTCAGAAAGTTGCTCAGCAATTTTTGAAAGTTCTATAGGTTTACGTCTAACTAAAACTCCTTCTTTTAATTCAAGAGCTATTTGTTCTTCAATCCAATTGGCAGTTGGGTGTTTCTCGAAATCATCTGTATTTGATGATATAGAAACTCCAACTTGAATGGCTTTTCTTAAATCATTTTTTGATGGAGAATGTCCAAGTCCAATACTTCTGATCAAATATTCATTTACGACCTGGCCGGGTTGGATATCCGTTCCAAATATGGTAGATGCTACTTCAGCTACTTTCTTTTTCTGTTCTAAAAGTGAAGTAGCATCGCCTGATACCATTGTGGCTGATGTTCCTATGCAAGCTATTTCATTTGATGCAGCAGATTTAATTCTACGAATGAGAATGGAAATATCCGAACCCTGTCTGCCCCGGTAGGTGTGCAATTCATCAAACACCAAATATTTGATGTTTTCTAAAAAATTCTTCCTGATCTCCACATCCCTTCCGCTCCTAGTCATCACCAGTTCCAGCATCATGTAGTTGGTAAGAAGAATATGGGGCGGGTTTGCCCTTAATTTTTCTTTTTGTTCTTCTGTTTCCTGCCCGGTGTATTGGTCGAATGTTATTGGAAATGGCTTGTTGTATTTTTCTTCGTAGGTCTTTTTGAATTTCTCTATTTCTTTGAATTGTGAATTTATTAAAGCGTTCATCGGATAGACAACAACGGCCTGGATCTTATTATTAGCAGAACCACCTTGATTTAAGACATGGTTAAATATCGTTGCCATGTATGTGAGTGATTTACCAGATCCTGTGCCAGAAGTAACGACAAATTCTTTCTCTCCTGCTCCCAATAAGATAGCCTCTTCCTGGTGCCTGTAAAGGCTAAAGCCTTCAAAAATATTATTAAGTTCATTATGTAAATAGCCTTCGGCAACCAATGCTGACAGCGGTTTTCCTCTTTCAAAAGTTGGATTGAATTGCACTAAGGGTTCTGGCCATAGTTTCTTGTTGCGTATTTCAGTATCAACAAAGTTCAAAATTTTTGGATCCTTTATATTCAGAAAGCTCTGGATATAGGTTTTGTAATTGTTGATTAGCTTCTTATGAAAATTGAGAATGTCCATTATTGGTTTACTTTGTTTGTTTTATCCTTTTCTCTGTAAGCTTCAATGCTTCGATTGCTTCACTTTCTTCCCCTAATGTTTCCATTAGTTTGTCAGATAGCCACAAAGTCAATAACGCTTTGTTCTTAACCCCAAGAGCAATGGCTAATTTGTCAACGTGTTGTCTGCTAGCTTTCTTTTCATTGCGTTCCATTTTACTTAAGAAAGCTGTGTCAACCTGCAGTTCTGCAGCCACTTGTCGTAATAAGAGACCTTGCCTTTCTCTGATATCTCTTACTGTCTCCCCGAACGATTTTTGCTTGTTCCTCATCAACTTGTCAGTTTAGGTCAAATATATCGTTTAAACCTAAAGAAAAGTTGTGTCGGGAAAAAATGATCTGCTAAAAAATTACGTGTAGGTAGTACGCATTTCCCTCCGAGTGGGTTAGGGGTATTGTTTTAGCATTTTGAGCTCCTGTTAAATCAGGTTTGTGCCTGGGCTTTGTGGGCCTCTCCATGTGCTAAAAAGCAATCGGGGGCGTTGGTGCATCGGAAAAGTCATGTTAGTTTGAATTTTAGCAGAATGTTGTTTAGGGTGATATACATCTCTCTAGCACCGGCGGCCTTCAATTTCGTGAAAATATTCCTTTGCTGTTTTTTGTTTTTTTAGAAAAAATGTACCTCTCTGAAAAGGCCTAAATACGTTACTTTTGTCTTCGATTGTACAGTTTAAATGGATATAAAACCGGGACATCTCTTACAAACGATTAACAGCCCTGCAGATCTTAAAACTTTAAGCAGGGAACAACTGCATCAGGTATGCGATGAACTTCGTCAGTACATTATTGATGTAGTGAGCGTCTACGGGGGTCATTTTGGCGCCAGCCTGGGAGTTGTTGAACTCACTGTGGCTCTGCATTATGTACTGAATATGCCCTACGATCAATTGGTATGGGATGTGGGGCACCAGGCCTATGGACATAAAATTCTGACAGGGAGAAGAGACAGTTTTTATACAAATCGAAAATACAAAGGGCTAAGCGGATTCCCGAGACGTGCAGAAAGCGAGTACGATAGTTTTGGCACAGGTCATTCTTCCACTTCTATTTCTGCTGCTTTAGGGATGGCAATGGTAGCCAAATACAAAGGAGAGGACAGAAGGTCGGTTGCCGTTATTGGAGATGGTGCAATGACGGCAGGTATCGCCTTTGAAGGGATGAATCATGCGGGTGTGGCAGATGCGGATATGCTCATTATTCTCAATGACAATTGCATGAGTATTGATCAGAATGTTGGCGCCCTAAAAGAATACCTCACGGACATTACCACTTCAGGAACCTATAATAAATTAAAGGATGAGCTTTGGAATGCGCTGGGGAAATTGCCGGTTGGCAAGCGTTTCACCAGAGAAATAGCCAGTAAACTGGAGCAAAGTATTAAGGGATTTGTGAGCAGGAGCAGTAACCTTTTTGAATCTCTGAATCTTCGTTATTTTGGTCCTATAGACGGGCATAACACCAATAAGCTGATAGATGTTCTGCAGGACTTAAAAAAAATTCCAGGACCTAAGTTGTTGCATATTCTTACTGTTAAAGGAAAAGGATATTCGCTTGCAGAAAAAGATCAAACAAAATGGCATGCTCCGGGACTGTTTGACAAAATAACCGGAGAAATCTATAAGAAGCAATTTGACCTCCCTCAACCGCCTAAATATCAGGATGTTTTTGGTGAAACCATCATTGAACTGGCAGAGAAAAACAAAAACATATTTGCCGTTACCCCTGCTATGCCTTCGGGGTCATCGCTGAAATTTATGATGGATAAGATGCCAGACCGTGCTATTGATGTGGGTATTTGCGAACAACATGCGGTTACCCTGAGCGCCGGCATGGCTACTCAGGGAATGAAGGTCTTTTGCAATATCTATTCTTCTTTTATGCAGCGTGCATACGATCAGGTGGTTCACGATGTGGCTATTCAGGACCTTCCCGTTATTTTCTGTCTGGATCGTGCAGGATTAGTAGGCGAGGATGGAGCCACCCATCATGGCGCTTATGATATTGCTTATATGCGGTGCATACCTAACCTGATTGTCAGCGCCCCCATGAATGAAAGTGAATTGCGCAACCTGATGTATACCGCACAATTAGACAGCACAAACCATCCTTTCGTCATTCGCTATCCCCGGGGACAGGGGGTAATGTCGGATTGGAGAACAGAGTTGAAAGCTATTCCTATCGGGAAAGCCAGAAAATTGAAAGAGGGTTCGGAGGTGGCAATACTTTCCTTTGGCCACCCGGGAAACTTTGCTGCTGCTGCAATACGGGAATTAAGAACGGAAGAAATTAATCCGGCTCATTATGATATGCGATTTGCAAGCCCACTGGATGAAGCACTTCTGCATGAAGTATTTGGAAAATTCAAAAAAATAATTACCGTAGAGGATGGCACAGTAAAAGGCGGTTTTGGAAGCGCTGTTTTGGAATTCATGAACCTGCACGGGTATAATGCTCAAATCCGAATATTGGGTATCCCTGACCGTATTATTGAACAAGGCAGTTTAAAAGAATTATATAAAGAATGCAGCTTTGATGCAGATGCTATTGCGGATGCCATCAGGGAAATTGTAAAAACGACCCCGCTTCTTCCTCAGACAAATAGCAGCCATCTTAATGCCTCTTCCTGATTCCTATTGCAGTTCTTGATGATGATTCAATTACATTGAGTCAGCGCTTCCCTTTACAATTTATTGATTTCTTCGTCGTTATATATTAAATCCATTTTATGAAAAAAACTATTTTACTCTTTTTTCTCATGATCTCTATGGTTTATTTCGGCAATGTATACGCCCAGCGGGCAAGTAAACCTTTTAGCTTCGGAATCGGTATTGAAGGTGGTCAATTCATGGGAGACGCAAATTTTAAGGAAACATTCAACGCGGAAGCGGGCCTCAGTCTTCGTTTTTCTGTAAAAGCAGGACCGGGCTTTGTTACCCTTTCTCCCGGTGCGCGATTGGTTATCCCTAAATCTATATCCGAAGAGGATATCAAGTTAGGTTCTCATATCCCTTTAAGAATAGGATATAAATACATCTTTGCCCGAAAGTTTTTTGTAATGGCAGAAGGGGGTTATTCTCAGTATACTTTTTACTCGGCCGATGTTTCAAATGAAAGTGATGAAATAATAAAAGAAAAAAGTGGCGGATTTAGTTATGCGCCGTCCATAGGGGTGAACCTTGGCAGCTTTGAAGCGGGGATCCGTTATGAATCTACCAACCTTAAAGATTTAAATACAAAAATATCTTTGCTGGGACTCCGACTTGGTTTCAATTTCTAAGAGTATATATGATAGAAATCATAAGGGCTAAAACCAAAGAACCAGGTTCAAGACCTGGTTCTAATTTTTTACACAGAGGTGTGCATTCTTGTTTCGGCTTAATCTTCTGAAATAACATTTCCTGGCTATCGGTGATTTTAGGCTTGCTGATTGTGTCCGGATCTAGAATAGTACAGGACAATAATCAAGTTATTTTTCATCAGGATTGGAATTGGTTTTTTCAGGATAAGAATTCAGAATTTCTTTAGGTATAAGATTTAGTGGTCAGGTCTTTTCAAGGTGTTTCTGACTTTTCTAAGGATTGGATGGAAAGATTAGCAACGTTGTGAATACAAAAGTGGTCATTATCTGCAGTTTTGTATAATTATTTCGACACAACAGCTTTCTCTACCGATGAACGTCGCCATTTCTTCGATAAGCAGTTGATTTTTTCTTTAATTTCACGATACAAATCAGCAGCATTATGACCACACGCAGGACATTTATCAAAAAATCGGGACTTTGGTCGCTCTCAGCGCTCACGTTGTCATCTTCCTCCTTTTTTAGCATACGAAATCCCATTGGGCTTCAGCTTTACACAGTAAGAGAAGATATGACTAAAGATCCTAAAACAGTAATAAAAAGGGTAGCTGACATCGGATTTAAAGAAGTTGAATCATTTGGCTATCGCGAAGGGAAGTATTTTGGAATGCTGCCAAAGGATTTTTATTCCCTGGTTAAGGATAATGGACTTACACATCCCAGTGCCCACTATATGTTGACCAATCTCACCGGCAACTGGGAGAAAGCCATTGAAGATGCACTTACAGCCGGGCAAACATATATGGTACTGTCTTATCTTCTGGAATCTGAAAGAAAATCTATTGATGATTATAAAAAAATAGCTGTACACCTCAATAAGGCCGCAGAGACCTGTAAAAAGGCCGGACTACAGTTCGCTTATCACAATCACAATTTTGAGTTTATTAACTTAAACGGGCAACAAGGCTTTGAGGTGTTTCTAAAAGAAACAGATCCCGAACTGGTAAAATTTGAACTCGATCTGTACTGGGTTTCTTATGCCGGAAAAGATCCGGTTGCGATGATTAATCAACATCCGGGACGTTTTCCTCTTTGGCATGTTAAGGATATGGACAACACACCTAAGAAATTTTTTACTGAGGTAGGAAATGGGGTGATTGATTTTAAATCTATTTTTTCTCAGGCACAAAAAGCAGGTATGAAACACTATTTTGTAGAACAGGATAGTTGCCCGGGATCACCGTTTGACAGTATTGAAAAGAGTTTTAAATACATCAGCAGGAACCTGATATGATAAATTATTAATAATCATTCCAAATCAATAATCTTTTAGGATATGGCGAGTAGAAGAAAATTTTTAGGTGAAAGTTCGCGGCTGGCAGCAGGCGGACTTTTGTTATCCACCTTCTCATCCGATGTATTTGCAATCCACAAACAAGGAACCCCTGTATCCGACCAGATTAATATTGGCGCTATAGGAATAAACGGTATGGGCTGGACCGATACAAAATCCGCGTTGAAGGTTCCCGGCGTCAACCTGGTTGCCTTATGCGACGTAGATAAGAATGTTATAGATAAAAGGCTGAAAGAATTACCGGAATTAAATATAGCTGCTTCCAAAGTGAAAACCTATAATGACCACCGCAAACTTCTTGAAAATAAAGACATTGACGCGGTCATCATCGGTACTCCGGATCATTGGCACTGCCTTCAGATGGTGGAAGCCTGCCAGACGGGGAAGCATGTTTACGTAGAAAAACCTATGGGAAACTCTATTGAAGAATGCAACGTGATGGTAGCTGCACAAAAAAAATACAACCGGGTGGTTCAGGTCGGGCAATGGCAGCGCAGCCAGCAACATTTCCGGGACGCCATTGAATTTGTCCATTCAGGACAATTGGGCAATATCCGAACCGCAAAAGTTTGGTGCTATCAGGGGTGGATGAAACCGGATATGGTACAGCCCAACAGCTTGCCCCCCAAGGGAGTGGATTATGCCCGATGGCTGGGGCCCGCACCTACGAAGCCTTTCAATGCCAGCAGGTTCCACTTCAATTTCCGCTGGTTCTGGGACTATGCCGGCGGATTAATGACCGACTGGGGGGTGCATCTGATTGATTATGCGCTCTATGGTATGAAAGCAGAAACGCCCAAAACCGTAGTGGCCTTAGGCGGAAGATTTGCCTATCCCGAACTGGCGCAGGAAACCCCGGATACCCTCACCGCCTTATATGAATTCGATAATTTTAATATGGTTTGGGATCATGCAATGGGTATTGACAACGGGCAGTACGGCAGCGATCATGGAATAGCTTTTGTGGGCAATAATGCCACCCTGGTACTCAACAGGCGCGGATGGGAAGTAATTGAAGAAAAAAATGCAAAGCAAAAAGTAAGCAGGCCGCATACAAAACCATCGGAAAACGGACTCGATAAACACACCCAAAATTTTATGACGGTTATTCGTTCGGGCAAAATGGAAGAGTTAACCGCTCCGGTACAGGTTGGCGCTCATGTAGCAATAGTATCACAAATGGGAAACATTGCTTTCAGAAGCGGGAAAAGAGTGGCCTGGGATAAAGCTGCAGGCAGGTTTACCGATGAGACCATTAATAAAGAATATCTGGCAAAAACTTACCATAACGGTTATAAATTACCAACCGTATAAGTGCAAAAAGGAGAGTGACGACATAATATCTCATCACTCTCCTATCAATACTTTTTCAACGATTTGAATAACCGGTATAGAAATAAGTACTTCCGGGCTTAATAACGACTTCCACGGCTGCTACCGGCAAATGACCTTCTGCCACCGCCACCGCCATTACTGCGTTCTTCGCGAGGTTTAGCTTCGGTAACCGTGATAGCTCTGCCTTCAACAACACCCTTGTCCAGTTCAGAAATTGCCTTGCGGGCTTCTTCATCATTTGGCATTTCAACAAAACCAAAACCGCGACTGCGACTTGTAAACTTATCGGTGATTACACGGGCAGAAGATACTTCTCCGTACTCTTCAAAAAAACCTCTTAAGTCCTCGTCTACAACGTTGTAACTTAAGTTAGAAACATAAATGTTCATGCTTTGTGATTAAAATTTAATAAATAAAATCTGAGACAACAGGGAAGTAAGGACGACTGAACTATTAGCAGAAAGTTGCGTAGCAGATATAATCATTTCATTACCGGAACTGTACAAACTCAAATTTGAGGCGCAAAGGTAGAATAATTTTTGAATAAATTACAAA
>CAZFGP010000004.1:0-39513 GCA_964518685.1 uncultured Terrimonas sp. | reverse complement strand
CGGTCATAATAGCTCCACTGCTTTCCACTATAGCCTGTCCGGCGGCGGTATCCCACTCCATAGTGGCGCCATGACGGTAATAAATATGCGCTGCTCCTTCTGCTATACGACAAAACTTTAAAGAGCTGCCGGTAGCAATATTGCGCACAACCGGATAGGATTTCAACAGTTCCATTTCTTCGGTACTGGCGTGCGAGCGGCTTCCAATAGCCGTCCATCCTTTTACATTTCCTTCAGCGTACAATCGTTTCCAATCTTCATTCCCTTTCTTTGACCAGCCTCCGGTTTCGTGTGAACCATAATACATAACCCCATAGGCAGGTGCATAAATGATGCCCAATAAAGGGCGATTAATATGGATTAGCGCAATATTTACCGTAAAATCATCCCTTCTGTAAATAAACTCCTTTGTGCCATCCAACGGGTCCACGCACCAGTAATAGGTCCATGCTTTCCGTACCTCATAGGGAACAGAAGAGCCTTCCTCCGAGAGCACTGGAATGGCGGGAAACAGATCCCTTAATCCGCTGGTTATGATTTGGTTTGATTCCTGATCTGCTATGGTTAATGGGGTGTGGTCGTCTTTCACCAATACTTCCAATGACTTCCCCGAATTATAGATGGCAAGAATTGCTTCCCCCGCCCTATAAGCAATAGGCAATAGTTTACTGATTAATACTTCGTTCACCTTCATACCTGCCTGTTTCTTTGTTTAATTTTCTCAATAATTTTCAACTGGCTCTGTCTTTTTTCAATATCCTTTTGGGACGCCTGGGTCAGAAATTCTTTTTTTCTGTCTTCATTTTCCTTCATGTAGTGTACTATTGTTTCCGCCTGAACCAATCCGGGATGTTGTAAATCGCTGTACAAAGAATATCCTAAAGCCTGCAGCGTATCACCGGCAACCCATTCAAAGATTTCTATCTCTTCAGCGCTCAGTTCACTAAGAAACTTGTTGGTATTATCTTTTATTAATGGCTTCTCTACATTTTTCCACATTTCACCGGCAGCAGCCGTGGCTTTTGAAGAGTCCGATTCATAAAATTTCATCATCTTTTCGTTGTACTTCAAATCCAAAAATGTACACAACTGTTGCAAACAGACTTCAGGTGAAGTAATCAGATGCTCATAATTCAATAAAAAAACCTTTTCAGCTCCATACCTCTTGTATAAATGCAAACAAATATCCTGTTCTTTTTTCCATTGAAGCGCCAGGGGATACACGTGCTTATCACCAACAATTGCTTTTTTGAACGACAACGCTACATCCCTGCCATCCCGGTAAAGAAAAATGTATTTCAGATCCAGCCCGAAACGTTCTATGTCTTCTGAATAATAAAGGTTCTGCATACTCTTGCAACACCAGTAACGGGCTGTCTTATAACGTGCTGCCGCTTCATAAATTAACCTGAACGCTTCAAAAATATGATACTGCGGGGATTGATTTACGATAGTTTCTTTATCCAACACCACACCTTCCCACGGTACCGGATTAGCATAGGTGTAGTCTATCATATCGCCAACGAGTAAGGTATAGTTCTGTTGATCTAAAGGTGCATATAAGGGCAACAAAGGAACAAATTTGTATAATAAATGAGGGGGGTGGGGCGCGGCAATATCCGGATTTTGCTCCAGCATAACCCTCAGCAAATTGGAGCCTGAACGTTGGGTGCCAATAAACTGGATACCGGTTAAAGTAACTGACATTAGGACTAAATTATTTCGTTTAAACCAAATTAAAATACCAAAGCAGTAATCCCGAAAATGCACCACACAGGATTATAAAAACCGGATTAATTTTATAATAATACAACAGTATAAAACCGATTATTCCTGTTAATCCCAATGGAATATTCCAGGAAACCTGCATTCCTATCTTTATAGCAGCACCGGCAATCAGTCCTATTACAACAGCCTTTACTCCTGCCAGTACGTGCTTCACAGACGCCAGATGGCTAAAAGAATCGTAAATTTTTGATACCATAATCATAAGAATTGACGAAGGGACAAAAATAGAACCGGTAGCCAATAGGGCTCCTGCAAAGCCATATAATTTATAACCAATAAAAGTAGCGCTAACCAAAATAGGGCCGGGTGTTAACTGGCTAAGCGCAATGGCATCAACAAATTCCTGATGATTCAACCATAGCAAATCATTAACGAAAAGCGATTGCATTATTGGAATCATGACATAGCCGCCGCCAAACAAGGACAGACTGATCCCTGAAAAAACAAGAAATATCTTAAGTATCAGAGAATCCATCTGGTTATATGCACCGCTAATAAACAACAACATCAATACACCAAGAATAATCCACAGAATTACAGGTCCTGATTTAAATCCTTTTCCTACGCGTTTTCGCCCTGTCTCAACCGGATTGGTCCTGCCATGCAATTTTAAAAGCCAGCCTGTACCTCCGCTGGCAAAAAGCAATAAAAGGGTAATTACAAAACTACTACTCCATATCACCACTACAACTCCAATCAGTGCAATCCCCGTTTTAAATTTATTTCCCTTTAATGTATTATTGTAGAATTGTAAAGCAGTAGCAAAAATAAGGGCAGCTACCACCACAGTGATGTAGAGCATCGCTGTCCCGAATTGTTCATTCAAACCCAGTGTATAATACAGCCACGACAAGATGAGCATAGCAATTACCGCAGGCAGCAAAATTGCAATTAAACTCACTATTGCTCCTAAAGTGCCTTTAAGGGTATAACCAATATAAGCTACTACATTTACAGCCATAGGCCCAGGCAGCAGGCTGCCAATACTCACGCCATTTAAAATAACATCGTTGTTTAATGTCTTATCCCTATCCACCATGATGTTCTTAACCACTGATATTAAGGCCATATTTCCACCAAAAGATACAGTTCCAACCTTTACGAACGTAAAAAACAGGTACCACAGATTTACCGGATTTCTATTTGAAAGCACAGACGATGGTTCGGTAGTCATGAATTATTTATCACAATTGAAGGTTCGATAACTGTTCATAACCTGCAAGATAACTACCTTGAGGTATATCTGTACCTTGTTTCAGGATAAAATGAAATAGTGCAGGCGATCGGGAAAATCCGGTATTAATCTTACCGGCTTGCATTCCTTTTTTTGTGAATAACTTTTGTTATCAAACTATGCCACCTGCATTAGTTTAGCACATTTAATAACCCTGTCAAAAATATTTTAATGGCTGAATACGGCAAAACCTGGTGGGGCCAACAATGGCTGAATTCGTTAAATAATATAGATTACAGCAACCGGCTGCCTCGTGGTAAAAGCTATGCCAATAAAGGCGCAGTGGTGAAAATTGATATCCATGAAAACAGAATCAATGCCAAAGTAAAAGGAAGCCGGCCCAGTCCGTATAAGGTAGATATTATTCTGCCACCTTTTTTTGATCCGGAACGCAGTAAGTTTATAGAAGCCCTGGCTAAGAAGCCGGCTATTATTTCAAAATTACTGAATCGCGAACTTGATCCTGATGTGTTAACTATTGCGGAAGATCAGGGGTTAAAAGTTTTTCCCCGGCAATGGACAGATTTCAAAATGCAATGTTCCTGCCCAGACTGGGCAGTGCCCTGCAAACACCTGGCAGCAGTAATTTATAAAGTATGCTTGGAAATAGACAACAATCCATTCCTGGTTTTTGGCCTGCATCAGATAGATATAATAGAGGAATTGAATAACCGGGGATTATTTATAAAAAAAGAAAGTATTTCCATCCCTTCCCTTAAAGAGCTATATTTTTCATCTGCTAAGGAAAAAAGACAGAACGCCTTTAACGATGAACAGGCTTATCAAAAACCTTCCTTTGCTCATCTAAAATCCATCCATGAACCCTTAGTGGCCATGCTTGCGGATCATCCTCCTTTTTATTCAGGGAATGGAAATTTTAAGGAAAAGCACGCCCTGGCTTTACAAAAAGTGGTAAGAAATACACAACGGATATTGCAGGGAAAAATTGACCTCGCTGCTGCTATCCAACAGGCGGAGAAAAAAGATGCTCTAAGTACCAAACAGGGTAATAGGGTAGTGATTAACGAGCAGTTCCTCAGCAAAATCATTATCAGTGATAAAACCATTTCATTTGGAGATTATCTGTTACAATTGTTCCAAATCCCTACAGGCAAAACATTAGATTATCAACCTTCCACAGCCGCCCTGCACACTATTTTATATGCAGCATTACATCTGTTGGCCAGCGGCGCAGTGGTTCCCCAGATATTTCAACATGCAGATAAGACCTATGCCATTCGATGGCTGCCCGCTCTGCTAAGCCGGGAAGTACGCGGACTGATTTCCGAATTGGAAAATATTATCCCTCCCGAAGTATTCGTTTGGGAAGAGAAAAAACAATACAAAGCAATTCAAAATCAAACTGCGCTTCACCTTTTATCATTGTTTATTACCGAACTGATTCGTCTTTTTCAGGAAAAAAGCAATGACGACAATATGCTAAACCTGTTTTGGAAAAAAGACAGAAATGCTTTTAAAAAACCCGGAGAAGAGTCTCTGGCTGGCGGTATAGCTTCCTGGCTGCAAAGGTACTTCCTTACGCAGGGAGATTATAAGCCACAGATTGTGGTAACGGAAACCATTAACGACAACTTTCTTGTGTCCATTAATGTTGCTAAAAACGGAGCGTCAATGGCAGAGCCGGAAAGTCTTCGTAATATTCTTACCCTAAAAAAACATGATGCCCAGCGTTTTGAAATTTTGCAGGCCATCAGTCAGTTAGGAAGTTTCATCAATGGGCTGGATAATTACCTCAACACCGGGGGAGAGGAATTGATTAATATGGATGCGGCTGCTTTTGCTCCGTTTTTATTTAACATGATCCCGGTAATGCAACTGCTGGATATTGATATCTTATTACCTAAATCCTTACAGCATATCTTAAAACCGCGTCCCAGCCTGAAGGTAAAGGCCAAACCCGGGAAGTCATTTCTACGCTTAGATCAGTTACTGGAATTTGACTGGCAGGTAGCCGTAGGAGACACCCTGATGAATGAGCAGGAGTTTAAAAAGCTGTTAAAACAATCCGATGGCCTCATAAAATACAAGTCGAAGTACATTTACGTAAACAGGGAGGAAATGGAAAAGCTGCACAAGCATTTCAGCAACCCTGCTTCCATGGATTCCTTACAATTGCTGCGTACCGCACTGAGTGGTGAATACTATGGCGCCGCTATTGATATGACGAAAGAAGTGAGACAGATGATAGAGGAACTGACTAATGTAAAGGAGATAGCGCTGCCTAAAAATTTAAGAGCACAATTACGTCCCTATCAGCAAAGAGGGTTTTCGTGGATGTACCGCAATGCACGGATTGGTTTTGGATCTGTTTTGGCCGATGATATGGGATTGGGAAAAACGCTCCAGGTAATTGCCACCTTGCTAAAGCACAAAGAGGAAGGTGGTTTTGCAGAAAAAAAAGTATTAGTGGTAGCACCTACCGGCTTGCTCACCAACTGGCAGGCAGAGATCAAAAAGTTTGCTCCTTCTATAAAGGTGAGTTTGTTTCATGGAACCGCAAGAAAGATTGAAAAAGGATTTGATGTATTGCTTACTTCTTACGGCATTGTACGTTCAGAGGCAACACGACTGAAAAAGCTGCCCTGGCACTCTCTTGTGATTGATGAAGCACAGAATATTAAAAATCACGATACGGGTCAATCCAAAGCCATAAAAAGTATTCCTGCAGATAATTTTATAGCCATGAGTGGAACTCCGGTAGAAAACAGGCTGAGTGAATTATGGAGTATTGTTGATTTCAGTAATCGGGGACTCTTAGGCAACGCGAAAGAATTTAAGGAAAACTACTCCACACAAATTGAAACTTTCAACAACGCCGAAACAGCTAAAAAACTCCAAAAAGTAACTTCTCCGTTTATGATGCGCCGGCTGAAAACGGACAAGCGCATCATCAGCGACCTGCCCGATAAAATAGAAATGGATTGCTTCTCCACCCTCGCTTCTGCCCAGGCCAGTCTGTATGCGAAAACACTCGAAGAAGCTTTGAAAGAAATTGAAGCCATTGATGCGACCGACAAAAAAGGATTATTTGTAAGACAGGGCTTGGTGCTGCAAATGATACTTGCCCTAAAACAAATCTGTAACCATCCTACACAGTTCCTGAAGAATAAAGTAATGGATGCTTCCCTGAGCGGGAAAATAGATTTACTTTTTGATAAATTAGACAGTATAGTAGAGAGCAATGAAAAAGTATTGATCTTTTCGCAGTTTACTGAAATGGGGAATATGTTGCAGCATTTTATTGGAGAACGGTACGGCGAAAAACCATTATTTTATCATGGGGGCTGTACCCTGAAACAACGTAAAGAAATGGTAGATGCCTTCCAGACCAATCATGCAGAAAAAATATTCGTCCTGTCACTTAAGGCAGCGGGAACAGGACTAAACCTTACGGCGGCCAATCATGTTATTCATTACGATCTGTGGTGGAATCCCGCCGTTGAGGCCCAGGCTACCGATCGCGCATATCGTATCGGACAAAAAAGCAATGTGATGGTACACCGTTTTATTACCAAAAACACGTTTGAAGAACGCATTAATGAAATGATTCAGTCCAAAAAGGCATTAGCCCAAATGACTGTAGCCACAGGGGAAAACTGGATTGGCAATCTAAGTAATAAGGAACTGAAGGAGTTGTGTGAAACTAAATAAAAAGCTGAGTGGTTGAACCTGTTCTGAAGGCTTTTTAGAACAAAGCGGTTTAGACAGAATGGTGTATGCGAAAGAACATAGGAAGTCGGGAGCTTCCAGACTGCTGACTAAGATATCTCAGAATATGATATTAATTCAACCTATCTTTGTCTCTTAAACCTAAATCATGAAAAAGCACACCTTCTGCCTTTGGTTATTCTGTGGAATAATTATTGGCGCAACTGCCCAAAACAATCCATCTTTATTTATTGGACCTGGTATTGGTTTTGACCATGGAGGCTTCGGAGCAAAATTGGAATTCCAACCCGAAAAGCATATAGGTATATTTGCGGGATTAGGATATAATCTTGCCAGCGCAGGCGCTAACGGAGGCGTCATCTTTAATATTTTGCCCGAAAAGAGGGTGAGTCCCATGCTCACTGCTATGTATGGCTATAATGCAGTCATCAAAGTGCAATATTTAGACGGCACAGACCATGGCGTATATTCAGGACTTACCGCAGGCGCAGGTGTGGATTTCAAACTGGGGAGAAGTGAGAAAAGCAAGATCAATGTGTCTCTGCTCGTTCCGTTTCGAAATGCCGGTTTTTTTAATGACTACAACAACCTCCGTCAAAACGGAGAGATCAGCCAGGATATGCTACCCATAGCATTTAGCGTAGGCTGGAATTATAACCTGTTGTGGAAGAGATAAAAGAAGGTTAACCGGTATTATACAGTAGCTCCAAAAGTCACAGAAAATTTTTGATTTGAAAATAAAGAATCCTGCCCCGGGTTATATTAGTCGGATCAATGGGAGGATAATATCATTTAACCTCTCTACACTTTCCTTCAGGCTTTCTTTATCCGTTTTCAAATGCAAACCGGGCGCCTCCGGAGTTTCATAAGGGGAGTCAATACCTGTGAAGTCAGTGATCTGGTGATTACGCGCTTTCCTGTATAGCCCTTTTTCATCTCGTTGTTCGCATACCCATAGCGGACAGTCTACAAATACTTCAAAATACCGGTCGCCGGTTATTTCTGCCGCCAGTTCCCGATGTTTTTGTAAAGGCGTGATGAAAGAACAGATGACAATGATATTTTTTTGTACCAGCAGTTTGGCGAGTTCAGCAGCACGTCGAATATTTTCGGTTCGGTCTGCCTCATTAAATCCCAAATCTTTATTGAGGGTTTTTCTCAATTCATCACCATCCAGTACAATAGAAAAAAAATTACTTTCTGCCAACGTTTCTGCTAACTGGTTTGCTATTGTGCTTTTTCCTGATCCGGACAATCCGGTCATCCAGATGATTATTCCCTTCTGGTACGGCAACTGCAATTTCCTGCCACGAAATGAGGAAGTAATGAGCGCCTCTATATATTCGGGCAATCTGACAGCTGAGCGTTGCACCATTGTTTTTGAACTATTAAAAAATGAAACTTTAATTATCCTGGTCTTCTGAAATTTCCAATAACCATCCTTTTCCTTTCTCAACCGGAATGGGCTGCCCTATTTCAAAAGTTTTTGCAGACTGAAAATTGGGTATTGCAGTCGCTACAATCTTTGCCTTAGCCATATTAATACCCATTTTTCTCCAGTCTATATTCAGTGTCACCTGGGCATCTTCCTTTTCCCAACTGGCAATAGATAGTAATGCTGATTTTTCTTTCTGATATACTGTTGTCAATACATTTCTATTGCCGGTGGTTACCGGACATTCATCGCTCCAATAGCCAATCATTTTACTGCCTTTTATTCCAAAATCATCCCACACCTTCCAAATGCCACCAGGGTCGTTGCCTTCATAAGGCTTCCGGTTGGTCATTCCATACAACATTCCTCTCCAGGGGTTGCCGCCTTTCTCCAGCATTTCTCCCATTAGTCCAAACGGGATTCCACTCACCTCGGTCAGAAAAAAATCAGGATTATTATTCTCATAGTCGAAATATTCTCCAAACCAAAGCCGATTGATATAAGGAAAGTGTTCCAGATACAGGTTAGCGCTATTGTTGTATCCATCGCGTTGGTTATATTGATTAGCGGAATGAAGGTCAATGATTCCCGGGTGATCTTTTTGTGTGAGCACTCTTTTGATGCGCTTCATGGTGATACGGTCAAAAGCCACATCATCCAGATAAATACCATCTATACCTACATGGTTCACCAGCCAGTTCATTCCTTCCACATAATAGTTATGCCAGCGACTCATGCCACTGTTAACGATAGCTGCATCCTTAATCTGAGGTACAAACCAGGCAGCAATATAATCTTTGCCAATATGTTCCTGCAACCAGCTATAGCCGCCGCCTTCGCCAGGAGAATAGATTTCATGGCCCAGACTACGCATCGGAAAGGTTTCATATGCACGGTTAGATAACTCCCTGACGGTATTATAAATTTTCACTTTCAATCCCTTGCTATGTGCTTCATCAATGTAGTCCTTCATTTTCTTCCATTCAATAAAGGGATAGTTGATCCAGGGGTTGATGGGCGTAGCATGATGGATATTGATAACTGTGGCGCCGGCAGCTTTAACGGTATCTATGGGGGCATAGCGGTGATAAAAACGGGTCTTCCACTGAAAGTCTGTATTAATAGGATGAAAAGGCGTAATCAACAGGGTAAAATTATAGAAGAGAATATCTCCTTTCTTCATCATCCGTTCCCCTGAATAATTATAAACATTCACATTACTCCCTTCTTCTGCAATCCGGATTCCGCCTTTGTTCTCATTCCCCCAGGAAGACGGCAGCAACAGCGGCTTTTGCAAATAAAAATTAGTATTCAGCGGGCGGGTATATTTCTCATCGCGCAGGCTGTATTGCAACCCCATATTTACATTACCTATCCAGGCGCCATCCTGGTTTTTTGCAGCCACATCCCATTTCCATTCAAACTCTGATGGGCGCTGACCTCCTTTCCGTCCCAACCCCAGCATATATTTTGAAGCTTCCGGAGTAAAAGGAAGAACCATCTCAATATCCTTCAGATACACATTATTTAAAGCCGTAAGCTTTACCGTATACATTACAAAACCATCAAATTCCAAAGAAGCGGATACCTCTCTATTAAGATCTGCATTATAACTTTCTGCCTTCCATGAAACAGTGCCGGCATCCTGTTTTACAAACTGAAATCCTTTGTTCTTCCAGGCTAAAGCATTTGAAGCGCCTTGTTTTACAACATTGAATTGCACCGGACCCGAGAAGATTCGTGAGGCAGTAGAAGTAAATCCGGTCATTTCCTTAGTAAAAAAAGAAAGAATTTGTAGGGGGAAGCCATTTTCGCCTATTGAAAACCGGCGTCCCAGCAGATCCACATTCTTTCTACTTACTTTAAGCGGTGTATACGGAGCCACAACACTATTCTCCTGAGCGAGAGTAGAATTTAACCAATGCAATCTTGTCTGGAGTTCAGGATTGCTGATACCGCCATCCTGCAGGATACTATCGGCTACTTCCACCGACAAAGAAACGGTTACGTCTGAATGACCTTTACTTTTGATTACTACCTTTCCATTGTACTCTCCCGCCGGAGTGGAGACAGGTATTTCCATCAGGCACCAAAACGACTGTACCCTTCCTTTTTCAACAGTTGGCTGTTGCAAGAATGAAGCGCCATCATATCGTACTCCTGTGGTATTTAAACAGGAAAGTTGCTTTGAGGAAATTGTATTACCTCGCTTATTCTTCAAGTCTGAAAATGCGAATGAAATACCTTCTACATTTTTCAGCGCAAAAACCGCTAACTGAAAGCTATAATGCTCTCCCCGATTTGCAAGACCCGAAAAATTTAAAGATGGCCCTTTTTTAATCCAGCGATAAGGCAATTTTGTTTTCATTCTCACCGGTGCGGTACGATCTTCAGGAAAAACAAGAAATGCTTTAGATTTATTTTTTTGCATCAGTTCGCTAATCTCTCTTTCCGAGGCTACAATCTCCATCGGGTAATTGCTGTTAAACGCATCTATACTTTGTAGTTCGGCAGCTTGCGCATTGGGTTGCATTTCATATTGGATGATGGAGCGCCATTCCAAAGAAGAGGTTTCCTCCCAGGGCAGATAAACACTTTTTGGATAATACGTGCGGCCGGCATTTCGATAAGGCATATAATACATGTAATAATTACCCTTGCCCGAAACCGGTTCAAAATATATTTCACCGGAAGTTGAAGATATATTTGTGACGGTTACATTCAGCACCTGCCGTTGCGTTTGTGCATCTTCCACGATGATTTTCTTCTGTTCAGGATGGTCATCTCTTCTCCTCCACGGAATAATAACCTTTGCCACCTTCCCTTCTCCCTGAAACACTACCAGCACTCTTTGATTACCCAGTGAATCGGTATCCCATAACGTATTGGAATGGGTATATTTCAGTTCCTGTGCTGACAGCACCTGGATTAAACCAAAAACCATAACACTCAGTATAATCTTTTTCATCCTAAAATATTTTTGATGCTAATTTTTTTATAGAAAGCAATATTTTTTCTTCCTCCCCCGGTGTTTCCCTCCTCAGTTTCACGGTTCAATATTCAGAAATGAAAGCATTATTCTACACCAATATTTTGTTCTAAAGGTACTTAATTATTAACAGGAAGGAAGAAGAGAGGAGCTTCAATATGCAATTGCAATAAAACAACAAAGTTGCTAATGACCGTTGCAAACGTTTGTGTGAGTTACATATTGTCAAATTAAATTTAAAGATTGTTTAACTGGATTCGTTAATTTTGCAAAATTGAAATTCTTCAATGGTTGAACCAAAACGGATTTCATAGATATTATTTTCAATTGGCTAATGCCGACAGGAAACAACCCTCCCTGGATAAAGAATGCTATTGCATTTTGATGAACCCATAAGTATCCGAACCCAGCTTGTACATTTAGTATACTTTTATTAATCAGTATATCAATAAAAATATGACAAAAAGAACCAATTCAAAACCTCTGCGCCTCCGGGTGAAAAAGGCGTTACTGCTTATGAGCAGTTTTACTTTATTTTTTTTATCTAACACTTCTAAGATCTCGGCCTCTGCGTTTCACCTGAGTAAAACAATTGGTGTTGACGTGAAAGGGCACTCCTATTTAAAAAGTGACAACTTGTTTTCCCTGATCGCCGGGAAAGTAACTGATGAAAAAGGCAATCCGCTGCCTGGTGTGTCCATTTCGGTTGTTGGCACCAATCGCGGAACGATTGCCGATGAAGGTGGAAATTTCTCCATTGATGTCAATTCGGGCGAAACGCTGGAATTCAGTATAGTTGGTTATAAATCCAACCGATTGAAAATTGGCAATGAAACCTCCTTGAATATTAGACTGGAGCCCGATGTGGCCGATTTAAGCAGCGTAGTGGTAATCGGATACGGAACCCAAAAGAAAAGCGATCTTACCGGGGCTATCACCAGTTTAAAAGCCAGTGATCTTACTTCGGGCGGAACAGTCAGCAATGCAGCACAAGCTTTACAGGGACGGGCAGCGGGTGTAATGGTAGTGCAAAACTCCAAAGCCCCTGGTGGCAGTATGTCGGTTCGAATCCGTGGTGCAAATTCGATCAGCAGTACCAATGAGCCGCTGTACGTGGTAGATGGGTTTCCCACACAAAATGGAGCAGACCTCAACCCCAATGATATAGAATCCATGGAAATATTGAAAGATGCCTCCGCAACAGCCATCTATGGTGCAAGAGGAGCTAACGGGGTTATCATTATCACCACTAAGCATGGTAAAACCGGAAAGTCGCAGATTAGTTACAATGGCTATGTGGGTATGCAAAGAGTTAAGAATCCTTTTAGTATGCTCGATGGCAAACAATACATGACCCTTGCCAATGAGTTATACCAGGAGATTGACGGTCAGGCGGGGCAACAATATGGCGCTTATACACAGTCGCAATTGCAGTCGGATGTAAATACCGATTGGATTAAAGAAACCACCCGTACCGGAGTAGTGCAGGACCACAATATTCAGGTACAGGGAGGCAATGCCAGTACGAAAATACTGACCAGCATTGGGTATTTTGAACAAGCGGGAGTTTTAAAAAATACTGACTATAAAAGATTCTCCGGCCGGGTAAATGTAGATCAGAAAATCAACTCCTTTATTAAATCGGGTGCGGCTTTGTATGGACAAAGAGCCAATTCCAATGTGCAGGATTACAGTGGGAATATTTTGCAGTCAAATGTATTGTTACAAATTCTGGACTATGATCCTACTATTCCTGCCTATAACGAGGATGGTAGTTTTGGCAGACCCCCGGGTGGAAGGGGGGACAATCCTCTGGCGAATTTGGTAGGCCGCCAAAATGAGTTGGTTCAGGATCGTTTCAATGGCAATACTTATCTCGAAATTAAGCCTATACCAGAACTCACGGCACGTATCAATGGAGGTGTGGAAATTGCTCATTTTTCCACAGGAAAATATCTCCCCAAGAGTACTTACCAGGGTGGCATAGACAATGGCGTTGCCAGTTCTTCTAACTATGCTTCTACTCGTCAATTACTTGATGCCACTCTTACCTATGCTAAAACCTTCAATAATGATCATTCCTTAAGTATCCTTGGAGGTTACGGGTACGAAAAAACAGGCTACTCCTACAAATCCTTATCGGTAAAAGGTTTTTCAACCGACTTATTCAGTTTTAATAACCTGGATGCTGCCTCCACTATCACAGGTACCAATTATTACAAACAGGAAAGCCTGCTTGTATCGTTCTTTGGAAGATTAAATTACAACTTCAATGATAAATATCTGTTTACTTTCACTTTAAGACGCGATGGATCGTCTCGTTTTGGTACCGATCATCGTTGGGGTAATTTTCCTTCCGGAGCTTTTGCCTGGAGGCTGGACAGGGAAGACTTTATCCAAAACTTGAATTTATTTTCTAATTTAAAACTCCGGCTGGGCTACGGCAAAACGGGGAATGACCAGATAGGAAATTATGCCGCCTATGCTCTAATGGCAAGCACTCATCTTACCTTCGATGGCAGTACCAATACAGCAGGTACTCACTTAAACCAGGGATCACCTGAAAATCCAGACCTGAGATGGGAAACCACAACACAATATAATTCGGGGATTGACATGGGCTTTTTTAATTCCCGCCTAATGATTAGCATAGATGGTTATTATAAAAAAACTACTGACCTGTTATTGAATAAAAACCTGCCTTTATACTCCGGCTTCATTTCCGGACAAACCAATTTAGGATCACTTGAGAATAAAGGGATCGAATTTGAAATCTCTTCAAAAAATATCAATACTGATAATTTTTTGTGGGATACAAAGGTCAATTTCGCTTTCAACAGAAACAAAGTCCTTGACATCGGTGGAAAGGATATTTATTTAACCTCTTCTAAACCCATGGGCACAGTATCAGAAGAACAATTTGCCGTAATCCGGGAAGGTGAATCCCTGGGCTCTCTGTTTGGTTATGTGTACGCTGGTGTCATTCAAACGGGAGAAACTTATGCTCCCCAACCGCTATCAAAACCGGGAGATCCTAAATTTCTCGACATTTCCGGGCCTGACGGTAAACCAGACGGTAAAATCACCTCTGATGACAGAACTATTATCGGATCAGCCACACCGACATTTATTTATGGGCTTACTAATACGATTAATTATAGACATTTCGATTTAGGTATCTTTATTCACGGTTCTGTTGGCAATGACTTATTGAACATGACCAGGATGAACCTGGAATGGAATCGCACTTCGGACGCTTTAAATCGCTGGACAACTTCCAATACCAACACCGATATTCCCCGTAATGGTTTCTATTATATGAGCTCGGGTGGAGGATACATTAATTCTCATTTCATTGAAAAAGCCTCCTTTCTGCGGTTGAAAAATATCACATTGGGTTATACCATTAAGGAAGTTTCCAAAGCTTTTAATTCAATCAGAATATATACAGCATTTGAAAACCTGCTTACGCTGACCAAATATTCGGGCTGGGATCCCGAAGTGGATACCAAAGGTTATGAAACTACAGCCGGAGGCACATCAGGCGCCGGCACTGCGGGTGGTGGTCAGGGCGCTAACGGTGGCGCAGGATTGGATTTCAATGCTTATCCGGCAATGCGTTCCTTTACCATCGGACTAAGTATTAATTTCTAACTCCTTTTTATTTTTCTTATTAAAAAATGCACTCAATGAAATATTTATCAATCATAAGCTTAAGTCTTGGACTACTGTTTACCGGCTGTACTAACCTGGAACCAAAACTATATAGCGATCTTACTACCGCTAACGCTTATTCTACTGAGAGTGATATCAATGCCGCTCTGGTAGGCATTTATGCCGATTTGAATCCTTATCCGGGTGACGCATGGATGTACTATGCGGGTTATTTAGTCATGACTACAGATTATACTACAGACATGGGCTTTTCAACTGCGGCCGGAGATCCTACTAAAATGAGCAATTTTACGTACGACAACAACAACCGCTATATTCGGTACAACTGGCAGTATATGTATAATGTTATCAGTAACGTTAATTTACTGCTGTCAAGAATAGAAAACGTTCAGATGGACGAAATAAAAAAGAAAAGAATAACCGCCCAGGCAAGGTTTCTCAGGGCGCTGGCATACCGGGATATCACTGATGCCTGGGGTCCGGCTCCTTTATATACCACGGTGGTAAAACCGAATGAAACCGTTAACGCACCTTTGGCACCAGTAGCAGATATAGACCTGGTAATTATTGACGACTGCAAATATGGGATTGAAAACCTGCCGGAAAAATGGGATAACAATACTGATTTATCGAGAGCAACGAAAGGCGCATGTGCCACTCTGTTAGCTAATGTGTATATGAGAGCGCACGATTATACCAGCGCTAAACCTTATGTGGATATGGTGTTGGCAATGAAAGATGCAGGTATTTACCAGTTGAATCCTGATTTTAAAAAGGTGTGGTCGGAGAGTAATAAATTTGACAAAGGCTTTATTTTCTGTATCCTGCATGAAGCGGGAATGAATGGGGGAGAAATCACTAATCACTTCGGACCGCAGGATAACAAGGAAGTATCCGACAGATGGCAATATTATGCGGTGTCACTCGAATTCTGGCGGAAATACAGCGATCAGGATCCACGAAAACAATTTTTTTATTACAACTATGAAGGCGCCTTTAGACGCGACGACCAAACAGAGCATGGATTCTTTTATATGATTCCTGAACCGGGGGAAACTACTCCGCCAAGCGATACGGTTAAGTTTTTGAAAAATGTTGCCACCAAAAAATATTCCTACGAAATGGTTTCCAATTCCTATTATGATGGCCGAACCATTGCTATCTTTCGCATTGAAGATGTGATCCTTTATAAGGCTGAGATTGAAAATGAACTTAACGGACCTTCAGCAGCACTCCCCTACCTCAATTTAATCCGGTCAAGAGCCGGCGCCCCTGAGTTGGGTTCAGCCCCGGATTTTCCGGCTCCTGCCACGAAGGAAGAAATGGTAGACCGGATTTTGGATGAAAGGGGATATGAATTGGTATTCGAATACAAGAGAAGGCCGGATCTTATCCGGTTAGGTAAGTACGAGAAAATCTGTAACGATTATCTCACTGCCCGCGGCCTGCCAGCTATTGTTAAACCTAATATGAAGTACCTGCCTTATCCGTTAATTGACGCACAACTCAACACCAATATGGCAGCTGAAAATTTAAATAGAATGCCCTAAAAGATATAAATATTTGTTTTGAACAGATCAATCACCTGGCAATGTTTAATTGAGAAGCAGGTGATTTTTTTATGCCGTTTAAATTATTTGGTTTAGATGAAAAGACTGATGATTCTTGCACTGATACTACTGATACTGGTAGCGGCTATTTCAGGTATAATCTGGAATCAGAATCATGCTGTTACCATAAACAGTATTGAATTGACCACACCTAACAATGTGGCAATGAATGAAGCCATTCAGGTAACCCTTAACAGAGAAGAGTTTGTGTATGTCCGTTATTGGAAAAAAGGATCTCCTGAAAAATTCAGAACTCCACTTACTTCAAAAAGCAGGGAACACGACATAAGACTTCTTTTATTGGAACCAAATACTACTTATAACTTTCAGGTGGTGATAAATAAGTTCATAGACGTCAGATCAAAAGTAATGAGCTTTCATACCAGAGAACAGTCTCCCTGGCTTATGCACAACTGGATAAAAGAAGATCAACCTCATGACACTTCCTCACTAGATGGAGGAATGGTAATGCTTTGTAATGCCCGGTTACCGGGCTATATTGCTATGGTAGATGGAAATGGAAAAATCAGATGGTATTGGCAAATTGACGATATCGGAGTGAGAGCTGCAACGCTCACTCCACAGGGCACCCTGATTGCCATGCTACGTCCACCTGTCAGGGACGTCATAGACGACACACCCAAAGAAGAAGCTGATAGTCTTCGGGAAATGGCAAAACCAATTCGTAGAGGAGCTCTGGGCTTTGCTGGCGGCACTGCTATTGCGGAAATAGATCTCAAAGGCAAAGTATTATGGAGAATAAATATGGATACTGTTGCAAATGGCGCATTTAAAGTAATTCATCATGATGTAAGAATGGATAAGAACGGTAATATAGTAATGCTAACCCGAAACAAGCAACCCTTTGATATGTCAAAGATTGGAGGTAAGGGAATAGATACCCTCGGTGGTGATGGTATTTTGGTAATGACTAATCATGGGAAAAAAATATGGGAATGGAATGTATGGAACGAGTGGGATATCCAACATGATCCTTACCTGAAAGAATTTGCCTATGATCGTTTTCACATGAACTCCCTGAATTTTGATACTGACAATAATTATCTTGTATCCGTTGCCATTGAAGACCAAATATGGAAAGTTAACCGCTCCACCGGAAAAATCATGTGGAAATTGGGTAAAAACGGTAACTTTAAAATGGATACTTCATTATATTTTTCCTTCCAGCATTCAGTGCATATCAATCCGTATGGTGATTTGATGGTTTTCGACAATTCATTATGGAAAAAGCGTTCGGGAGCCGTTTCATTTAAATTGGATACGGTTAACTGGGTAGCTACGCCTTCCATTCATGCAATGCTTCCTCCATCTAAATACACTTCCAGGATGGGAAGTGCTTATGTTTTACCTAATGGAAATTTATTGCAATGCAGTTCAAAAACCGGTACTGTTATGGTAACCGATCAGACAGGTAATATACTCTGGCAACTCAATGCCTATTTTGTACCTTACCGGGCAGAATATATTCCGAATCAGGTATGGAACAAATATTTTCTGATCGAATAGCAAAGGAGTTGTTTCATCCATAGATAGGAAAGATATAGGGAATTCTTTCTTTATAATTCACAGTATCACCTAACAACAGATAAACAACCTAAAAAGCCATCACCTTAAAGATGATGGCTCATAGAATATCATTTTTTATAGCTAAACTTATTTCAATGATTCCGGCGCAGGAGCAACAGCAGGAGCGGCTTGTTCAGTCGGTGCAGGTACATCATATCGGTTTCGCATATTCTTATACGCATTGCCATCCCACAAAAAAGCGAAAATAAACCAGGCAAAAGAAATCAGAGGTACAAGGATAGCCAGTTTAAAATTTCTTGTTTCATCTCCAAGATGCATAAATATGGATACAATATATACCGCTTTCGAAAGGGAGAGGATAATCATTAATCCCTTTAAAAACATTAACACCCATCCTTCTACATGAAAAGCATAGTGAGATAAACCAAGTGCCAACTCGGCAATCGTAAGAAAAAGTAGGGCCCAAAAAGCTTTCCAGATTCTCTTTGTATTGGGCGCCGGCTCGTGTTGAAAAGAAATTTCCGGTGTTATCGCCACTGCCTGATTTACATGTTCCATATGATGCGTTTTATTTTTATATAATTTTTTGTTAAATGAGATAAAAACAAAGGAATACAAATACCCATACCAGATCTACAAAATGCCAGTATAACCCCACTTTCTCTACCATTTCATAATGTCCTAAACGGTCAAAACCACCTGAAAGCGTCCTGAAATAAATGATTATATTCAACAAAATCCCAGTAAATACATGGAAGCCGTGAAAACCGGTTATTCCAAAAAAGAAATTACCAAAACTAACGGGACCCGGTAAATGAACCTGGTGTCCGTTATGTAAAAGTCCCGGAACTGCAGGTCCAAAGTGATTCTGGGTGATAGTGGCCCCGATTTCTTTGATTTGACCATCAATCAAAACCGGGTGAGTATGTGTAATCAGGTGCGTCCATTCCCAGGCCTGACATCCCAAAAACAAAATCCCGCCCAGAATGGTCCACAATAGCCATTTTTCAACTCCTTTTCTATTTCTTTTATGGCCTTCATGTACAGCCAAAACCATAGTAACCGAACTCATAATGAGTATAAAAGTCATCAAACTTACAAAAGCAAGAGGAAGATTGGCATCTCCCATGAACGGGAACCTGTTGAACACGTAATTGGCATCCGGCCAATAATTATGTCCCAGACGTATTGTTCCATAAGAAATAATAAGACCTCCAAAAGTAAAGGTGTCACTCATCAGGAAAATCCACATCATAAGTTTTCCATAACTTACATTATACGGGCTTTTTCCACCTGTCCACCATTTATATCCGGCTGGTATTTGTGTTGACATGTAACTTAAATTTTATTAACGCTTAAATATTTTAATTCTGATTAATGCAATACGTGAAAAAATATAAAAATGTATAGCCAGAGAATATCTACAAAATGCCAGTAAATGGCGACTATTTCTACCGGAATACTATCATAACTCCGCTTTTTTATTCCCAGGGCTTTAACCAGAATAATACTCAGGGCAATTATTCCTCCAAGGACATGCACAATATGCAAACCGGCAATTGCTAAAACAAAAGAGTACGCGGAGTTTGATCCCATTCCAATCATCTTCATTCCCAGCTCCTCAAATCGGAAAAATCCGCTTATCTGCAGCGCTACAAATAGAACACCCAGCAAAACCGTCAATCCAAAATACATCCGGTACCTGCTCATCTGATGTATCCTAAATGCTTTCAGAGCCAGCTGAATAGTGATACTGCTAATTACTATTACCACCGTGGAATACGTGAAGATGCCCGGAAGGGTAAAACTCTCCCATCCGGGTTGACTGCGTTTAACAATATAAGCGCTGGTAAGCCCGGCAAACATCATGATGATTCCCGCAATAGCAAGCCACATATTAAACTTGTAGGGATGTATCCTTTTCTCCTGTACACTCATCATTTCAATCATTACAATAAATATCAGTTATAAGCTCCGAAAATATATTCAATCTAAAATCGGTTATACGCCCGCTACCTTGTCGGCTAATAAACTTAACAACACAAGCGGTAAATAAAAATAAGAACTAAACATTACCCTTCGCGCCGCTTTAACATTCATCTCTCTATACAAACGCATACTTTGCCAAACCATATACCCATTTGCCACAAATACAATCACAAGACTTATCCATCCGCTCATTCCGATCATATAAGGCAGGATACCGACGGGCACCATTAACAGCGAATACATTACCGCCTGCATCGCGGAGTATTTGGTAGGTCCTGCATCGGATGGCATTAATTTAAATCCGGCCGTTGTATAATCTTTATGCGCAACCCAGGCAATGGCCCAAAAATGGGGAAACTGCCAAAAAAACTGGATCAAAAATAAAACCCAACCCCCCGCACTCCAAATGGAATTCGTAGCAGCTACCCATCCAATCAAACAAGGTAATGCTCCGGGAACAGCTCCAACCAGCACCGAAATAGAATGTACCTTTTTTAAGGGAGTGTAAATAAACCCATATAAAAAAAGGCTGAATAAACTCAACACAGCTGCTGTCCAGTTAAACCAGGAACCAATAATCCAGGCTCCCACCACGGCAGCAAGTGCTGCAAAAGCAGAAGCCTCAGACACACTCATTCTGCCACTCGCCACAGGGCGCCTCGCTGTCCGCTTCATCATGGCATCAGTATCCCTTTCCGTCAACTGATTAATAGCATTTGCAGATCCCGTTATCAATAATCCTCCAATAAATAAAAAAAGAACTGACCAAAAATTAAAGACAATATTCGGTGCCAGTAAATAACTGACTACACTCGAAAAAACTACCGTTAGGTTAAGAGAAAATTTAATCAGTAATAAATAATCTCTGAACTTATTTTTAATACCATCCAAAAATCCAATCTCATGCCCTTTGTATGTATCCCTTCCCTCCAAAATCTCGTATTTTCCGTCGCTACAGACGACTTTCTGTACCGTATAAGCTGTTAAAAATATTATTTCTTAATGCTGCGCCTTCAATTCTTCCTCTGCTACCGGCACGGTTTGTGGAATAAAGTCCACTCCATCCTTTCCATAATCATAGGGCCACCGGTGAACTTCCGGAATTTCACCCGGCCAATTGCCGTGTCCCGGATGAATAGGTGTTGTCCATTCCAGGGTATTCGCCTGCCATGGATTCTGAGAAGTAACCTTTCTGCCTTTAAATATGGAATAGAAAAAATTAACCAGGAACATCAACTGCGCTAAAAATGAAACAATGGCAGCAAAACTAATTACCTTGTTTAATTCGGCAAACTGTTTAAAGGATTCCCAACTCGAATAATCGTAGTACCGTCTGGGCATACCTGCAAAACCTTCATAATGCATCGGCCAAAAGATCACATAAGCACAAATCAGAGTTATCCAAAAATGGATATACCCCAGCGTATTGTTCATATACCGACCGTACATTTTCGGAAACCAATGGTACACTCCTGCAAACATGCCCATAAAGGCCGATACCCCCATTACTATATGAAAGTGCGCAATATTAAAATAGGTATCATGCACATGCATATCAATTGTAGAATTCCCTACCCAGATCCCGGTTAACCCCCCAGAAATAAAATTGCTCACAAACCCTATGCAAAACAACATTCCCACCGTAAACCGAATATTACCCCGCCAAAGAGTGGTTAACCAGTTAAATACTTTAATAGAAGATGGTACTGCGATTAATAAAGTAAGTAATACAAAGATGGAACCCAGGAAAGGATTCATACCACTCACAAACATATGATGCGCCCACACCAGGAAGGACAAAACCGCAATAGCAAATAAAGAAGCAACCATTGCCGTATAGCCGAATATCGGTTTTCGGGCATGCACCGACATGATCTCAGACACAATCCCCATCGTAGGTAAAATGATAATATAAACTTCCGGATGTCCAAGGAACCAGAACAAATGCTGATACAAAATGGCGCTGCCCCCTTCATTCGGTAAAACATTCCCATTAACCACTAAATCCGAAAGAAAAAAGCTGGTGCCTAAGTTACGGTCAAACATCAACAAGATGAAGCCGGAAAAGAGAACCGGAAAAGACAATAATCCTAAAGCTGCAGTAAAGAAAATGCCCCAAACCGTAAGAGGTAAGCGGGTCATGGTCATTCCTTTAGTACGCATATTAAGGATGGTAGAAACATAATTCAATCCCGCCAGTAATTGAGACACTACAAACAAAGCCATACTAACCAACCAAAGATCCATTCCCGATTTTGACCCAATCGCCGCATCTCCGATGGCACTTAGCGGGGGATAAACTGTCCAGCCTCCGGAAGGAGGGCCTGTTTGTACAAATAAAGAAGAAATCATAACGATACTTGCCAAAACAAATATCCAATAAGATAACATATTCATAAAGGGAGAGGCCATATCTCTGGCGCCAACCTGAAACGGAATAAGAAAATTAGCAAACGTCCCTGTAAGCCCTGCAGTAAGTACAAAAAATATCAATATTGTACCATGCATTGTAACCAACGAATAATAAAATTCAGGTGAAATTCGGCCTCCTTTAGCCCAATGTCCAAAAACATCTTCTAACCAGGGAAAAGTGGCTTCTGGAAATCCCAGTTGAATTCTGAATAACACTGACATAAACCCGCCTATCAATGCCCATACCATACCTGAAATCAGGTATTGTTTTGCGATCATCTTATGATCCTGACTAAATATATATTTAGTGATAAATGATTCATGGTGATGATGAATATCCGCCTGTTCCTGCACTTCTTGCGCAATTATACCCGATTGGATTGCAGCTTCATTACTCATATTATTTATATTTACTGATCAAAATAATGCTTAAAATTAGTATCAATTACTGCTCTAATGCTGTTCTTCCAAATGAGCAATAGCGGTTTTTTGAAGTCCGGTAGCATCGGTGGTGCCGGCAGTTGCTGACGGAAGACCATTGGGGAACGCTACAGTAAACTGAGGTTTCTGAGAGGCTATCCATTTGTCAAATTCCTGTTGCGTCTCAACAATTATAACTCCTCTCATAGAATAGTGTCCTACACCACACAACTGATCACATGCAATTTCATACACAAAATTTTCATTTCCAGTCATCTTCTTCATTTCTTCCGTAGTATATTTTGGTGTAAACCACAAAGTAGTGGGCATCCCAGGTACGGCATCCATCTTCAATCTGAAATGAGGCAGCCCAACATCATGAATAACATCCTGAGCGCGAATGATTAATTTAACCGGCTTGTTTACCACAAGATGCATTTCTGACGGATGTAAATCATCATGATTCGCCACATCCTTCCAATCCTGCCCCAGGGGATTACTCTTGGAGGCATCCACTAAAGTATAATGGAACCTACCGAACACATTGTCTTTGCCCGGATAGCGGTATTCCCATTGGAATTGATGTCCGGTAATCTCCACTTCCATAGAATCTTTTGGCGCTTCTCCAGTAATTTGAAACCAGTAATACAAACCAAAGGCAATCAGTATGGTGAAAGTAATGGCTGGAACAGCAGTCCATATTAATTCCAGCGTATTATTATGTGGATAATAGTAGGGCTTTCGTTTATCGGATTCCTGGTACCGGTAAGAAAACCAGAAAAGCAGAATCTGCGTTAACAAGAAAACAATGCCGGTGATAATCAACGTTATCCACATCATCCTGTCAATGTTTTCACCATGATCTGAAGCGGCAGGAACACCTAATAAGGTTTTATCATATAAAACACTGTTACACCACCATGCTGCAATAAGACCACCAATTAAAAAAACAAGCATTAAAAACCCGTTAATCCGATTACTCTGTTTTTCAGCTTTTTTTTCTCCTCTTAAAATGGATACGAACTCAGTGGCTCTTGCTATCTGAAAGATCACAACAAAAACAAGCACCGCTATAATGATGATAAAATATTCGTTAGAAGTCATCTTATATAATAATTATTCTTAAACAATCAACACCTTTGGGTTTCAAACTAAGTATGATGTATTAAACTTTCTTTCAAATAAGGATGGTATTGGGGCACCAACGGGGCTTTTGCCAAAGCTCTTCCGGTAAAGAACATCAAAATTCCAATAAACAATGCCAACATACCAATTTCATACCAACCCAAACTAAAATGATCCCCTACAGAACCCGGCATTACCATCTGGTAGAAATCTAACCAATGACCCAGAAACAATGCAATAGACATAAAGGTAACAATTGCGTAATTTCTTTTGGATCCCCGCGTCATCAGAATCAGGATGGGTGCAATAAAGTTAACAATAAAATTAATCCAGAAAATCGCATTATAAGCGCCTTGTACTCTCGGTTTAAAATATACCGTTTCTTCAGGAATGTTTGCATACCAGATTAACATAAACTGAGAGAACCATAAATAAGCCCAAAAAATAGAAAAGGCAAATATGTATTTTCCTATATCATGAAGCTGTTCCCTGGAAGTATGTTCCAAATATCCCAAATTCTTAAGGTACACCACGAATAAGGCAATTAAGGTTAAACCACCTACAAAGCTACTCATGAAAGTATACCAGCTATACATGGTGGAATACCAATGCGCATCAATACTCATCAACCATAACCAGGGAATGGTAGAACCCGTAGTAAGCGCAAAAAACACTACAAAAATCCCCGCCCAAACCGTATTATTCCAGATATACTTCCGCGCCTCCTCTCCTGTAATTTCCCCGGCATCGGCTTTTAAAGAAAGTTGTCTGATCTTCTTTCCTACCACAACCCATACCGTTAGTGTAATAACCGTCCATACAAAGAAGAAGGTTGGATTTAAAAATCCTTTTTTCCAGGTTAGAATTTTATCTGTAGCTACAGCATCTTTATCAAGCCAATGATAAATATGATGCTGATGACCCATTACAATAGCAATGAACACGATTAGTGAAAGAATGGCAAAAACCGGAACTACAGCAGCAATGGCTTCGGGAATTCTTCTAAACGTGGTTTGCCAGCTACTTTGTCCAAGAATGTTGATACAAATAAAAAACATACAGGCATTGCAGATCAAAAGAAAATAAAGACTGTTTTGTAGCAATCCCGCCCAAAAACGTGTTTGATTATGTTCGTCTTTACTGAAACCAAGGACGAACAAACCAGCCAAAAACGCCACTACCCCTACGGCGAGTAAACCATATGTCCATTTTTTGTATTTCGCCGGTATTTCAAATTGTTGCCTTATCATTCTATAATTAATTTTTAATGCGCAATCTGTGTTTATTTCGAAGTATTTACATTTTCAGCCAACCCGGAAGAAGCCGTTCTTTTCAAACCTTGTTTTTCTCTGATATAATCTATAACCATCCAGCGTTCTTTGGGATTCAACTCAGAGGCATAACTTCCCATCATGTTCTTTCCATAAGTAATGGTATAAAATATCTGGCCGTCTCCCTGACTAAGAATAGTAGGATCCAGCAGATTTTTGGGAGCTGCGGGGAATGGTCCATCTCCATCTTTCCATAGGGGACCGTTTCCGTCTAATTTTGTGCCATGACAAATTCCGCAATACACTAAATACAATCTTTCAGCTTCCTTCAGTTCTGCTTCATCAGGCAGAGGTAAAGGGTTCTGCACCTTTCTGGCCCTGGCAAAATTGCTGGTATCGCCTGGCACATCCTTTTCTATTCTGAAAGGCAATAACTGATCGCGCGTAATAGTACCTGCCACAGGGGTACGATTCGTTTGTTTATCAGGGAAAATATCATTTTCCGAATTCGTTTCATATGCACGACTGTAAGCCATATCCGGCATGTAGGTAGCGCCGGGCTTCTTATGATTTTTACTGCAACCGGCTACGGAAAATATCAGCGCCAAAAAAAAGTATGCTATAACTGGAATCTTTTTCATTCTATTATCTCCGAATTTACATTTGTTATTTACACTATAACTACTTCAGCATCCTGCTCAAACAGTTTCCTGTCCATATCGTATCTGCCAAGCCACCAGCCAACTTCAGCTTTTTGCACATTTACATCCTGAGCTCCGGCTGCAGCCAGGAAACTTTCAGCTTCCTGTACATTTGTATTAGAAGTACATTCAATAACCAAAACAAACCTGTCATCTGTCGCCCTGGGGCTAAAATGGTGCTTTTTTACAAAAGGCGCTAACTGACAGAGATAACAAAAAGTAAGCGTCATACCTACGCCCGAAAATAAAACGGTTAATTCAAACATGATAGGAACCCATGCCAGTAACGAAAAATGAGGCTTTCCTCCATAGTTTTGTACCCAGTCAATGGTCAGTACCCATCCCATAAATCCAAGAGCAGTTATCAAACCGGTTAGTGCGTAAATAAAACCGGCCGTATGCAATCTTGTTTCTCTCATTCCCAATTCCTTGTCCAAACCATGCACCGGGAAAGGGGTATACACATCCTGTATCTTATATCCCGCCTTTCGAACATTTCTTACGGCAGGAAACAAGACATCTTCATCTTCGAAACTGCCAACTATAAATTTTTTTATTTTCATAACCTTAAACCTATCTGTTTTTTAAGGTGAGTGAATTGATTTCTATTTCAAACTATCGTTCCTTATTTTCCCAATTGAATTCCTGAAACATATCCATGGTTAATGGTGATGCGTTTCAGCATAAAATTCTTCAGCATTTAATTTTTCAAGATTTTCCATCTTCGCCTTATAACTTTCACCTGTTGTCTTCAAAACATGTTTAATTTCCCATATCGCTATTACAGGGAAATATTTTGAAAAGAGGAAATAACAGGTGAAGAACAATCCGAACGTACCCAGATAAAATCCAATTTCATATAAGCTTGGCCGATAATACAGCGACCAGGAAGAAGGAAGGTAATCACGGAAAATTGATGTTACAATGATTACAAATCGTTCAAACCACATACCCACGTTTACCACTACACTCATAATGAAAGTGAACTCAATGTTTCTTCTTAATTTCTTAAACCAGAACAACTGGGGCGACACCACATTGCAGGTCATCATAATCCAGTAGCTCCAGCCATAGGGACCAGCCAGGCGATATTTAAAGAAAGCGTCATATTCATACACATTAGCTCCGTACCAGGCCATAAAAAGCTCGGTTAGATATGCACAGCCCACTATAGAACCCGTGAGTACTATGATTTTATTCATAGCTTCAATATGTCCCAGGGTAATATAGTCCTGCAGGTTCATTACTTTTCGTGTAATCAACATCAGCGTTTGCACCATTGCAAAACCAGAAAATACCGCACCCGCAACAAAATAAGGGGGAAAGATGGTGGTATGCCAACCTGGAACAATAGAAGTAGCAAAGTCAAAGGATACTATAGTATGCACAGACAGTACCAATGGCGTACATAAGCCTGCCAATACCAGAGAAAGGCTTTCATGACGCTGCCAATGTTTGGTAGACCCCGTCCATCCGAAAGAAGCAATACCATAAAATAATTTTCTGAATTTTGTCTTTGCCCTGTCGCGTAAAGTAGCCACATCGGGTATCAGTCCGGAGTACCAGAACAAAAGAGAAAGTGTAAAGTACGTTGAGATGGCAAATACGTCCCATAACAAGGGAGAATTAAAGTTAGGCCATAAGGGTCCTCTCGTATTGGGGTAAGGCATTACAAAGAATGCAAGCCAAACCCTACCCATGTGCCAGATAGGAAACTGGCCGGCGGCCATAACAGCAAAGATGGTCATCGCTTCTGCTGCCCGGTTAACACCCGTTCTCCAGCCCTGACGGAACAATAAAAGAATAGCCGATATCAAGGTTCCTGCATGACCAATACCGATCCACCATACAAAGTTGGTGATGTCCCATCCCCAGCCTACCGTTTTTCCCAGATTCCACTGACCTACACCATAAGTAACTTCCCGGTAGATTGAAAAAACGCCAAAAGTTAGCAGAGCAAGTGATATGACGAACCCTATATACCACAGACGGGTTGGCTTAGTTTCTATTGTATACACAATATCCTCCGTAACCGCTGCGTAGGTCTTTTCTCCATCTACTAATGGTTCTCTGACGAAAGATTCGTATTTTGTCATGCTCATTTACTAATCAATTTTAGTTCTGCAATTCCTTTTAGGCTATTGCACACATATTAAGTTGAAAATTCAGTTCTGTTTTTATTTATTCTACAACCTTCTCATCCGTTATTCCCCGCATGTGCTGCAGCCCTTTTCTCAGCAAACTCATCCTTCACCCCTACCGGTCTGCTTGTATTCCTGATTTTTGCCAAATAATTAATATTCGGCAACACGTGTAAATGTTCCAGGGCATAATAAGCTCTGTGATTCTGTTCCTGCGTACGGATTTTAAATACCTGGCTTTCCTTATCATTAACATTGCCGAAAACGATCGCTCCGGTTGAACAGGCCTGCTGGCAGGCCGTTTTTACATCTCTGATTATGGAGGGGTCTTCCGACTTTTTAGCTTCTAATTTCTTGTCCTGCAAACGCTGTACACAGAAACTGCATTTTTCAATAACCCCACGAGAACGCACCGTTACATCAGGATTCAAAACCATACGGGAAAGATCATCATTCATCATCAACACAGCATCATCCAGCTTACCAACACCTGAAAAATGTTGATTGTCGGGGAAACTATCAGCTCCGTTATAATCTGCCCAGTTAAACCGGCGTACTTTATAAGGACAGTTATTTGCACAATAACGGGTACCGATACAGCGGTTGTAAGCCATTTGGTTTAGCCCTTCCGAACTATGATTGGTAGCTGAAACCGGGCAAACGTTCTCACAAGGTGCATTATCACAATGCTGACACAGCATAGGCATGAATACAACGTTCAGATTATCCCCCTCTGTATTATCACGGAAAGAGGCGAAATATCGGTCTATACGCAACCAGTGCATTTCATGAGAACGCTTAACTTCACTTTTTCCAACAACCGGCACATTGTTTTCCGCCATACACGCTATAGTACAAGCGCCGCAACCCGTACAGGCATTCAGGTCAATACTCATCCCCCAGTGCGCACCCGGATAATCATATTTTGGATACAGGGTTCCTTCTGTTCTGAAATCTCCTGTTTTTTTCGCAAAATCCTCTGCCAGTTCCTTACGATATTCGGGTATAGCATCCGGATTTTTTTTGAAATCATCCAGGGTATATTCTCTCACCACTTCCACACGGCCTTCATATTGGTTGTGCGTTTGCGTGTATGCTATCTCGTAGGTCTCACCTGTCTTCTTGTAATCGGATACATCGGCAACAAAATAACTGCGGGTATTCCCTTTATCATTTACTAAAGGATATGCGTTATAACCTACCCCGTTTGCCGCCCTTCCGGCGCCCTCACTTCTTCCATATCCCACAGCAATTCCAATAACATTGGAATGCATTCCGGGAATAGCCAAAATAGGCAATTTCACTTCCTTTCCACTGATGGTAAAGGCAATCACGGGTTTCTGGTATTCAACTTCATATTTATCATCCAACTTTATCCCCAGTTCAGCAGCCATAGCATAAGAAATCATGGCATAGTTATCCCAGGTCGCCCTCGTGATAGGATCAGGCATTTCCTGCAGCCAGGGGTTATTGGCAGCGGCACCGCTACCTAATGCAACCGTCTGATACAATACCAGTTCTGCCTTACTGCCTTTTGCACCAGAGGAGGCGGCAGCAGCAGCATCGTTGAGTCCGGCAACATTATATGCCGTGGAAGCAAAAGTCAGGGATTCGGGTTCCACTACCCCATCCTGAAGTGCCTTATCAAGTACGCTTTGGTCGCCTAATTTTTTTACCCAGTATTCTTTAAAATAAGTTTCGTAATCCGTATCATTACCACTCCATTTAAGCAAAGAGGTCTGCAGATATCTCGTTTTAAACAAAGGCGCTATTGTAGGCTGCAACAAACTATAAAAACCAGTACGGCTTTCTGCATCACCCCAGCTTTCAAGAAAATGGTGATTGGGGATGATATATTTACACAAAGACGAGGTTTCATCAGCCCTGTCACTTAATGAAACTGACAGTTTAACCTTTGCTAGTCCTTTTATAAAATTTTCTGCGTTAGGATAATTATATGCCGGATTGGCTTCATAAACAATCAGGGTTCCCACGTTTCCTGCATTCATGTCCTTCACCAACTGATTCATTTCTTCATCAACTCCCTTTCGAACCTGCATTGGGTTAGCCCAGTTAATGGTGGTACCATTGGCTCCTGCCAATTCATTTATTGCATTCACTAATATCTGAATATTCGGATCGTTGCTACCACATACCACCAGGGCATTACCTTTATTTTCATTCAACAAACCAGCAGCAAGGTCAATTCCCTTCTTCAACTTCTCATCCGCAATAGCCGGAGCAGTAACGCTACCCCCTAATTTGGCCAGTAAATTCAATACAATAGCGCCGGTTTCAGAAGGACGATGCAGAAATCGGTCATCCGCATTGGATCCAGTAAGACTAAGCACACTTTCAAACTGAATGTGCTTGCTCATTTCAGGGGTTTTCTGATTGATTTTTCTACCCTTGGCATATTGACTTGAAAACTCCACCGGACTCAGCCAGGTTCCTAAGAAATCAGCGCCAAGGCTGACAATCGCCTTTGCTTTATCAAAATGATAAGTAGGGATGGTTCTTTTTCCATAACTGTTTTCATTAGCCAATAGCATCCCACTATAAGAAACAGCGTCATACTGTACATGACGACTGTTGGGATATTTTGCCAGAAATTCACTAATTACCTGAAGGGTTGTGGGCGAATTAATTGTTGATGTAAGCAGCACCACCTTTGAACCACTCAATCCACTTAAAATATTCTTATCAATGGCTTCAAAAGAGGGTAATTCCTTCAGTTCTTTTCCTGCTACTTCCACGGGAAAACGAAGCCTTCCTGTATCATACAGGTCCAGCACCGAAGCTTGTACCCTGGCAGAAGTGCCTTCTCCTTTGGAATGAATAAACGAGCGTGGGTTCCCTTCCAGCTTGATCGGCCGTCCGTCTCTCACTTTCGCCACAACAGGCGCTACATCACCTTCAGAAACAAAAGTAGTTGCATAATATTGGGCTACTCCCGGAGTTAGATTTTCGGGCTGGTTCAGATAGGGAATACTTTTAATAACAGGCGTTTCGCAACTGGCAGCCAGCGTTGCTGCTGCGGTACTGAATCCCAGGTATTTGAGAAAATCTCTTCGTGGCGCCTTAGCATCCAGAATAGTCTTTCCTTCCGCAGTGAAAGGGAGATCCTCCTGAAATTCATTTTTTACCAGCTTTCGATAGCCTTCTGTATTATTTAGTTCTCCTAAGTTTTGCCAATACTTTTTTTGACTCATAGCTAACCTCTAAGGGAGCTTTTGATTCCGGTTATCACTTAATTCAAAAACATGCTACGGATACCAAAGCCGGAAAGTGTTATAAAAAATAAATTATTGTTTCCGAAATTTTTCTTCTGGCAGTTTCTGACAACTATTTTGCCTCCTGTACTCCGCCGATCACAGTTGTCTTTAATAATGGCATTTCTGACATTCGATTCCCCCAATCATCTCAACAGTCACACTGTCTATCTTTTTGTTCCTTATGTCATCATGAAACTTTTCATAGATACTGTAAAATTTGTTTTCAGTAAATTGCACCTTTGTATTACGGTGGCAATTTACGCACCATCCCATACTCAGATCAGTAAACTGACGTACTTCATCCATTTCAGTAATATTTCCGTGACAGGTCTGACATTGCTGTTGCCCAACCACAACATGTTGGGAGTGGTTAAAATATACATGATCGGGAAGATTATGAATGCGTTCCCATTCAATAGGCTTCCCTTCTCCGGTATATTGTTTTTTATCAGGATCCCATCCGGCATAAGAATACAATTTTCCGATCTCCTCTGTGCCATTTACCTCTGAGCCATCAGGACGATACAACTTAGGCCCCTGAGTATATTCATTGATGGCCATATGACAATTCATACACACGTTAACCGCAGGAATATTTGCTGATTTCCCTTCCTGCACTCCACCATGACAATATAAACAACTAATTTGATTGATACCGGCATGCACCTTATGAGAATAAAAGATAGGTTGCTCCGGTTCATAATCCTGATGACGTCCTAATCCAACCGCGCCCTGGATGGTATAGTAGCCTCCGGCCAGAAATAACACAATAATAGCAAGCGTGATGTAGGTTTTGTTGCGATAAAATGGCAATGTTCTCGCAGTCTCTCTTTCCTCTGCCACTTTCTTCAAATTGCTGTTTACCTGCATCAGGATAAGCGCAATGATAGCCAGAATTACTGTCAGGATGCCATACAATAAAGTATTATCAGTCTTAGGTTCCGGAGCTACTGCTGCACCCGGTGCTGCTTTTGCACCTCCTCCCGGTCCGGCTTCAAAGGTGGTATTCACAAAATCCACTATTGCATCAATATCTGCTTCTGTAAGGTCTGCAAAGCCTGGCATAAGGATACCATTATGACTATCTTTTAACCCCTGGGTATAAGGGTCATTAGCTATAAAGGCAGCCGGATTATGAATCCAGGCATACAACTTCTTCCGGTCGCTCCAGGGACCACGTTCCTCCATACCACCCAATGCAGGGCCTGTAGAATTTTTAAACACATTATGGCAGGCAGCACATTTGGCATTAAAAATAGCTTTGCCATCCTGCGCATTTGCTGCATTTATCAGAAACAAGAGAGAACAGACAAGCGATAATCTTAATAACAATCTCTTAATAACAATTGATAGGTGATAGTTCATTATAACCCGCAGTTTGTATTTGAGGTGAACATTTCCGTACGCCTGCAAAAATAGGTTAAGACGTTGAGAAAATATTAACATTTCCAAAAAATATTTTTCCTGATCTGGCCTGCATTACAGCTATAATCTACTTCGACTTATAAATTTTTGTCATGTTATTGTAAGTTGTTTATTACTTCTTCTCCAGCTCATATAAAGTATTCATCTTTACAACTTTTTCACCATCTTGCATGATCATCATGTTAAAACGACTTCAAAAAAAATGGAGGGTTAGCACCTCACAGTTTATACTTATTCTATGCGTATTCGCAATAACGGGTACCACCACGGCATGGGTTTCAAAGGCTATTACTTCCTGGGTGGGGTTTACAGACGAGACCTTCTGGCTATGGAAGGTCCTGCTCCGGCTTTCTATCCTTATTTTTGGTTATCAGGCTATTCTTCTGCCGGTTGCTTTTCTGTTTGGACAATTTCCGTTTTTTTGGAAATATGAAAAGAAAATTCTTAAACACCTGGGTATCCCGGTTCGGGAAACCGATAAAGAAGAGATGGAAACTGCTCCTGATGCTCAAAGAATCAATTCCGCTTCCTCATCTCCGGAGATCCCTATCGCCATATTTGCTTCAGGAACCGGAAGTAATGCGAAGAAAATCATTGAATATTTCCGAAACCATGCTACCATTAATATAGCGCTCATCGTTTGTAATAAATCCCATGCAGGCGTGCTTTCAATTGCTGAAAAAGAAAACATCCCAACTTTAATTATAAAAAAGGATCTTTTCTATAATGGAGACGGTTATGTTAAGGAACTTCATCAATACCACATCCGATGGATTGTTCTGGCAGGCTTTTTATGGAAAATCCCACATTCTCTTTTAACAGCCTTCCCTAACAAAATTCTTAATATCCATCCTGCTCTTCTTCCCAAACATGGGGGGAAGGGAATGTATGGCCATTTTGTACATGAAGCAGTTATTGCTGCAAAGGAAAAGGAATCGGGCATTACCATCCACTATGTAGACGAGCATTTCGATCACGGCAATCCTGTTTTTCAAAAGAGCTGCCCGGTAGACCCAAACGATACGCCTGAAAGTCTGGCTAAAAAAGTGCAGCTTATGGAACATCAATATTATGCGGAGGTAATTGAGAAAGTAATCGGGGGACAGGAGGGAAGAGGATATGAAGAATGAAGGCGTAAGGCTGCTGAACCGTTAATGCGCAAAAAACAGACCCCTGATTGTGGACTATAAAATTATTGCCTCCTGCTTTCCTTCCCCTATACCAACCCGTTAATTCGCTCAGCCAGTTGTTTGTCTTTCTCGGTAACGGTATCACCGGCATCGTGCGTTGAAAGCCAGATTTCAACCACATTATATACATTGCTCCAGAATGGGTGATGGTCCATTTTTTCAGCTTCCAAAGCAACTCTTGTCATGAAAGCAAAGGCCTCAGAAAAATTTTTAAACTCAAACTTTTTGTATAAACGATTATTCTCCTGCTTCCACATATAATTAAATTTACAGTTTCATTTTTATTTCCGGTGTATATGCCTCAATATTATCCTGAGAACTAAAACACCAGATGGATTTTATTTTTTATCATTTCCTTTTCTATCCCGGTCACCAGTTGTACACCGGGGATTACTTTTACAGACTGCATCAAATGCTGAACATAACCTTTATCAGGCTGATCTCCTTTTGTAAGCCATAAAAAATCAAGATGCCTGAATTCAGGCAACAGGTATTCTCCTTCAAACTGATTATTATAAATATAGTGCATAAAAGAAGTGCCGGTTTCGCCAAATTCAAATACTGAAAAAAAATACTTTCTTCCTCTTTTAACCAGTTGTATTTCAATATCAGCATTCAATCGGAAATCGTATCCCAAAGTTTGATTCAGTAACCAGCAAAATTTGTAATCCTTTACTGGCGCCACCAATCCCATCATCTGAATATCTGAAAAAAAATCTTCAACCAGGGCGCTATTTTCTATTGCAAATTTCATTACTTCACAAACGTGACGTTTAATTTCACTTCTTCGTTTCCCCTCTTTATGGTCACCATGGTATGATCGCCCACTTTGAACTTACTTAAGGCTTTCATATAACTTTCCATAGTGTTTATCGGATACTCACCCAATTGTACCACGATATCCCCTTCTTTTATGCCCGCATGCTGTGCTGCCCTGCCTTCACTAACGCCATCCACTTTTATGCCTGCACCGTTATAAGTATAATCCGGCATGATTCCCAGCGTTACTGAAAACCGGGTACTGGTTGTGGTTTGAGTTTCTCGTGTTGGAGTGAATGTCAGTTTGCCTTTCTTATTCAGATACTGTATCAATCCGCTTATATAATTGATTATCTGCACCTCTCCCACATAGTTAATCTTATCGGCATCATCCGAAGGTTTGTGATAGTCGTGATGCAAACCGGTAAAGAAAAACAACACCGGTATATTCTTGCGATAAAAAGAAGTATGATCGCTTGGCCCCGTACCACTGGACTCGGTCTTTATAGTAAAAGGCAGTTTTTTCTGTGTAAAAAGCGCTTCGCTCCATAATGGCGAGGTGCCATAACCGCTAATGGTAAGCGTTTTGGAACTGTCATTTAATCTGCCCACCATATCCATATTGATCATGTAATTAACCGCAGATAAATCAATTGTTGGATGATCGGTAAAATATTTTGAACCAAACAAACCAAGCTCTTCCCCTGAAAAAGCAATAAAGAGATAATTATTTTTCTTTGCTTTTGACCTGGACAGGACTCTGGCAAGTTCAATCATTGCTGCAGTACCGCTGGCATTATCATCGGCTCCATTATGAATTTGGGCAGGACCGCTACGCAGCATAGAATTACCATCTTCCCCATAGCCCAGGTGATCGTAATGAGCGCCGATAATTACGGTTGATGTGGCATTATTATTAATAAAGCCTACAATATTGTTCCCCGTTCTTTCATCCTTGCCGACTTCCACATTAAGTTGAACATCATAAATAGCGGAAGCATCCTTCAGATAGGTTTTTCTTCCTGTTTCGGTTAAGTAGATAACGGGTATGGATAATGTTGCTGATTTGTCTTTTTTGTTAAACTGCACTTCATGATAATCATTGCCACTATTATACAAGATCAGAGCAGTAGCCCCTTCAGCGGCGGCTATTCCGGCCTCCTTTCGGATATAACTATATACATCAAAATGCGGATTATCCCGGTTTTCCTCTATTGGCTCTTCTATGTCTATGAACCAGGGAGCGCCTCTTTCAGAAAGGGAAGTAGCCACAGAAATTTCAGCCACAGTTGCATTGGCACTGAAGGGGAGTGGAAAGAAATCCTTTTGCAATAGCAGTTTATTACCATCCACCGAAAAAGATGTTGCTTTATTTATCTTCTTACCGCCATCAATATCAAAAGATTGCAAATAACCGCCATTATTCCCTTTTGGCGCAAGCCCTATAGACCTGAATTGACCTATGATATATTCAGCAGCCAATTGTTCTCCATGTGTTCCCGCACGCCTTCCCTCTAATTTATCATCGGCAAGAAAACCTACTGAATGCTTTAGGTTTTCTACTATCCTGCGGTCAGCTCTTTTTAACTTTTGAGAAAAAACAATAGTTCCCGGAAAGCAAATCAGAATAACAAAGAGTATTTTTTTCATTCTTGTTTTTTTAACTCATTTAATGCCTGTGTATCCAATCCCGAAGGAGTCATGCTCTTATTAAGGTCAGCAGCGCAAATCCATCGGATAAATTATTATACCACTGTATTATAGCAGCGGCAAAGTTAGGATTAGTCATGAATTCTGTTTAAGTTCATTTTCCATGCCATATTTACCAATTTAATAAGTGGTTTACCGATTTCGTAACATTACAGACAGGATTTACGCGTAATTTTGCCAATTCTCAAATTTTCGAGTTGAAGGCACAACAATTACATATAGCATTACTTGGAAATCCTAATAGTGGTAAAAGTTCCTTGTTTAATGTATTGACAGGATTAAAGCAAAAAGTAGGTAATTTCCCTGGAGTAACTGTAGATAAGCGGTCAGGTGAATCAGATATTTCGGCATCGCTTACTGCAAAAATTATTGACCTGCCCGGCACCTATAGTCTTTATCCACGACGTACTGATGAATGGGTTTCTTATAATGTTTTAATGAATCCCGGCGCTGAGGAAAAGCCCGAATTGTATGTATTAATCGTAGATGCCAGCAACCTGAAACGTAATCTCCTGTTTGCATCCCAGGTTATAGACCTCAAAAAACCGGTAGTCATAGCCCTTACCATGATGGATATCGCCTCCAAAAAGGGACTTTCCATTGATGTTCCGGGATTGGAAAGAGAATTAGGCGTTCCGGTAATACCGGTAAATCCCAGGAAAGACAAAGGAATCCATGCGCTGAAAAAGGCCATTGATCAAACGGCAAGACAGCTATACAGACCCCCTGCCAGAAACTTTATTGAAGCAGGTGAGCCATCAAAATCTGCCATTCATGATCTCAAAAAAATATTCCCGCAAATCAGCGACTACGCGGCAGTTCATTACCTGATTCATCATGAGTCGTTTAACTTCGATGCCCCGATGCAGGACACCATTGAAAACATTGAGAAAAAACACAGTTTTAATCATACCCGGGTACAGGCAGAGGAAATAACACAACGGTATGCCCGTATTCGGCATATTATGCAACAAACCGTTGTGGAGGCTGATCCCAGGGAAAAGCAACTGGCTTCAGACCGGTTAGACCGTATTTTGTTGCATCGGGTTTGGGGTTATATCATCCTGCTCGGCGTTCTGGGCATTTTATTTCAGAGCATTTTCTGGCTGGCCCAATATCCTATGGATGCCATTGAATGGATATTCGGTGAATGGAGTAGCTGGCTGGGGCAGGTTTTACCTCAGAATTGGTTTGGAGACCTGATCGTTAATGGACTGGTAGCCGGCTTAGGCGGAATTATAGTATTCATCCCTCAGATTATGATCCTCTTTGGTTTGATTACCATCCTGGAGGACACCGGTTACATGGCTAGAATCAGCTTCCTTACCGATAAGTTGATGCGGAAAGTAGGACTTAACGGGAAAAGCGTGATGCCCATGATCAGCAGTTTTGCCTGCGCCGTACCTGCTATTATGAGCACCCGCAATATTGAAAACAAAAAAGAAAGGCTACTCACTATCATGATAGCCCCACTGATGAGCTGCAGCGCCAGGCTGCCGGTATATATTATTTTAATATCGTTGGTGATACCCAATACGTATTATTTTGGCTTCGTCAGTCTGCATGGTCTTGTTATGACCGGACTATACCTGATGGGGATCGTAATGTCGCTGATTGTGGCTTATGTGATGAAATGGTTCATCCATATTAAAGAGAAAAGTTTTTTCATCCTTGAACTGCCCATTTATCGCGCCCCTCGTTGGAAAAATGTACTGATTACGATGGTGGAAAAAGCTAAGATTTTCGTTCTTGAAGCCGGAAAGATAATCCTGATGATTTCCCTGGTTTTGTGGGCGCTGAGCACCTATGGACCGCCCAAAAAAATGAACGCGGTAAAAGATCATTATGCCCTGCTTCTTGCACAGCAACCAGACAATGGAGAAGAGATAGAAGAAGAGAAAAGAACAGCATTACTGGAGAATTCCTTTGTAGGGATTTTGGGAAAAGCCATTGAACCCACGATTAAACCTTTGGGGTATGACTGGAAGATCGGTATTGCACTGATTACTTCTTTTGCTGCCCGGGAGGTTTTTGTTGGTACGATGGCCACTATTTATAGTGTAGGCGGAGATGCTGATGAAAACAGCCTGACACTTCGTGAAAAAATGCGTGCAGCAACCTGGCCCGATGGAACAAAAATTTATACGCTGGCAACAGGCGTTTCACTTATGATATTTTATGTTTTTGCCATGCAGTGTATGAGTACCCTTGCCATCGTAAAACGCGAAACACGTTCATGGAAATGGCCCCTTATCCAATTGTTTTATATGACAGGGCTTGCCTATATTTTAAGCCTGCTTACCTACAATTTGCTTACATAAATATCATACCTTTCGCTTTCATAAGTGCCTTGTAGTATGACCAGTAAATTATTACGCAGATGTCTGCCATTTTTTGTGACCGGATTTATCGGCTGTGCAAGTCCCGATAAGCCGGCAGATAACGGAACATATGGCCCCATTGATTCGCTTGAGAACCAGGTAATAATGGAGCAACCGGATACGGTTCTTTTCTGGACTGTAAATACAGCATTAAAGGAAAAAACCAGGGTGTATGATGATAGCATCGCCATTTCAGACCCACAAAGTATCATCAATGGCATCAATTCAATTTATTCCTCTCCACAGTTAGAATTTCTGAAACTTTCGGGAGACACCGTTTATACCCATATTGACAGCTCCTTTAACTTTGCTAACGACCTGGGCTCTTTTGGAGCCTCTGAATACATTTCCACCGTGGTACTCAACCTTACTATGCTCCCAGGAATCAATTATGTAAATCTTGATTTCCCAGTTGGCAGTCATGCCACTCCGGGTACCTTTGCCAAAAACAGCTATGCAGATTACAAAGAGAAAAACGAGCCTTGAGGTGTTATTATTCGTTTGTCTTCAACGGCCGGCATATTTGCGAAGGCACGGCATTTGAAAAACGTCAGCCGAATATATGCACAAAAGTTGATAATAGCACAAATGCTCAATTACTTACTTCAGCCGTGCTTTTGCAAATATGTTTGTTGGTGGCAGTTTTTTTTCTATTCAGTCAGCCTGGTTTTCAAGTCCATTCGTTCGTGTAAAATTCTTGTTATCTCGATTGGTTTGTCATTAAACTTTCGATAAAAAATTATGT
>CAZFGP010000003.1:50242-63426 GCA_964518685.1 uncultured Terrimonas sp. | reverse complement strand
CGGCTGTCCGACAAAAGTCTTATTTTCACTCATTGGTTATTGTTTAAGTATCGCAACTCAAACTTAACCCTTCGGCGGTTCTTCGGAACCGCTTTTTTTATGTTATTTTAGTCGAACAATAGTGAACCTTTATAATTATAATTTTATTGTAGTGCTCTTCAACTTTCGTAATACGCCTTTAAGTAAGCATATATGCCATATTATATTGTTACTTGCTCTCTATATGCTGGCTTTCGCTGTTCCTGGATATTCCCAGGTTCCATTTCCCAACACTCCTTTAAACATTAAGGGAGATATTCCTTCTTTGATGGTAGAACATATCGATCATTTTTTAACAAGTGAAACTGATCGCGTTCGGCAAAAAAGAAAGGACTTGTGGCAACGTGATTTTTCCACTCATGAAGCATTCGACAAATCAATCGAACCACAGCGCAGGTTGTTAGCTAATCGCCTCGGTGTAGTTGATTTGCGCGTAACTCCCAAGATGGAAGTGCAGAACAACGAAAGATTGCAGCATTTCAAAGTTGAAACTAATGCCTGTGTTATCCAGCCAGTTCGCTGGAAGGTGTTAGATGAATTGTCGGCGGAAGGATTGCTCTTGCAACCTAAAGGAAAAGTACTCGCACGGGTTGTAATGATCCCGGATGCTGATATTCTGCCAGAAGTCTTTGCGGGACTACAAAAAACAGATACTCCGGGATACGGCGTGGCACGGCGACTTGCCGAGGCTGGTTGTGAGGTATTAGTTCCGGTGCTGGTCAATCGGGCGGATACTTTTTCCGGCAGTCCATTGCTCGGGCTCTTTACCAACCAGCCGCATCGTGAATGGATATATCGGCAAGGATATGAAGTCGGCCGTCATATCATTGGGTATGAGTTACAAAAAATCTTTGCAGCTATTGATTGGATGGAATCACGTAACAAGATTGAGGGTAAAAATGTACGTATTGGTGTGGCCGGTTATGGAGAAGGGGGTTTATTGGCGTTGAATGCGGCAGCCCTGGATACCCGTATCTCATCAACGCTGGTTAGTGGGTATTTCAACAGCAGGGAACAAGTGTGGCAGGAGCCGATTTATCGCAACGTTTTTGGATTACTAAAATATTTTGGCGATGCTGAACTTGCTGTTATGGCTTGGCCCCGCGTCTTGGTTATTGAGCACTCCAAAGTTTCAGAAGTTTCAGGGCCCCCTGTTCCTTCCAAAGGACGATCTGGTGCTGCACCGGGCAGGTTGAGCACTCCGGATTTCTCCACTGCTAAAGCGGAGTGGGATAAAGCTAAAGCAATGCTGCCGATGGCAGAAAACGCCAATCTAAAGTGGTACGCAAATAACGGTTTGGACATTAAACAACCATTCTCGTCCGCAGCCCTTAGCGCCTTCGCCACTGGTTTACATATAAATCTGCCAGGATTCTCTGTACCGATGCGTCTTGTGGAAGCACCTGACTGGATTGATGTAATGCAAAGGCAGGAGCGGCCTGTACGTAATATGGAGCAGTGCGTACAAAAGGTACTCGCCTTGTGTGAAAGAACACGCAATAATAACTTTTGGGAACTACTCAAAGGTGATACAACTATGCAAAAACCGCTCAAGGCAGCGTTTCGGGAACAATTTTGGAATCAAATCGGCCGCCTTCCAACTCCCAATATACCGATCAATCCCAGGGCCCGACTAATGCAAAAAACTGGAAAATGGACTAGTTACGAAGTTATGTTAGATGTTTGGCCGGGAGTATTCGCTTACGGAATATTGCTAGTACCTAATGACTTGAAGCCCGGCGAGAAGTGACCAGTTGTAGTTTGCCAACATGGTCTTGAAGGAGCGCCAATAGACGTAATCACGACTAACCCGGAGGCAAAAAACTTTCGCTATTACCAGGGTTTTGCTGCTCGCTTAGCAGAACGTGGCTATGTGACTTTTGCACCCCTTAATCCATATCGTGGTGGTGATACATTTCGGGTGCTGCAGAGAAAAGCTAATCCGATTGAACTCTCTTTGTTTTCCATTATTACCGGTCAGCATCAACGCATCGTTGAATGGCTCGGGCAGCTATCTTTCGTTGATCCTGCACGCATTGGTTTTTATGGGTTATCTTATGGAGGTAAAACTGCTATGCGTGTCCCGGCATTGGTCAGCGGTTATGCATTTTCTGTCTGCTCGGGCGACTTCTATGAATGGGTACGATATGTTGCAAGTACCAGTGAAATCTCATACATGTTTACAAAAGAATATGAAATCCCCGAATGGGATCTCGGTCATACTTTCAATTATGCGGAAATGGCGGCACTAATTGCACCACGTCCTTTTATGGTTGAACGTGGCAATTATGACAATCCTAAAGTAGATCAATGGGTGAGTTATGAATTTGAAAAAGTTCGCCGGCACTACGATTTTTTAGATCTGTCGGCGCGTTGTCGTATTGAGTATTTTAATGGCGGTCATATGATTCATGGCGTTGGTACTTTTGAATTTCTTGATCAATTTCTGTATAAAAAAAGTAGCCAGATACAAGGTGAAACAAGGATTGAGTGGTGCCATCGAAATAAATAGAAACAATAAACATAAAATATTATGGCGAAGCATTTTTTTTTCATGACCCACGCATTACTTAAGAATGGAACACAACAGATATTTATAAGTATTGCCTTTATTGCTACCTTCTTATTTCCGGTTTTTGTTCATGCACAACTTAAGGGAGGCGTAGGCAGGATGGATATAACAGACTACCAGGTTTTTACTAATGATCCTCTCTATGTTAAGGCTTTGGCATTGGATGATGGTATTACAAAGATGGTAATTATTACTCTTGATGTTGTTGCCATTGAGGAAATTGGCCCTATTAAAAGTGGCTACCTTGAAAAGGTTCGCTCGCAAATACAAAAAGAGCTGAACATTAAGCCCTCAAATATTCTTGTTAATGTAAGTCATTGTCATGGAGTAGTGCGTGTTGATGTAGCAGAATTGACGGTTCAGGCGGTTAAACAGGCGTGCAGTAATATGGCTTCAGTAAATGTAGGTGTTGGCACCGGTTTTGAAAACAGGGTTATGGAGAATCGCAGGTATATCATGAAAGACGGCTCCCAGGCAGATGTACGGCGTGCTTATTCATTACCGCCGGATGATGAAATTGCTTCGATAGGGCCAATTGACCCCGAAATTGGTATCCTTCGGTTTGACCGTAAAAACGGGAAGACACTGGCTGTTGTTTACAATTTTGCAGTTCATCCTATAGAAGGTGTTCCCAATGGAGGGAATACGGCAGATATGATCGGTTTTGCTTCTAAGGTAATTGAAGAAAATGTGGATGGGGCAATGGCGCTTTTTATACAGGGATGTGCTGGAGACATAAACCCTGTTAATTATAAAAGTTTTGAGACACCTCCTGATGCGGAGCCTCTTGGGAATCTGCTTGGTCTTACTGTGTTAAGGGCATTGAAAAAAATTCATGCTATACCAACCGGAAAAATTAAAGTAATTAATGAATCAATGGTTCTTCCGAGAGCCGATTTCCAGCGGCGCATAGACACCCTGCAGGCTAAGGAATTAAAATTACTTCGATCTTTGAAACAGACGAATATCAACCTGAAAACGTATATATCTTTATTGATAAAATACAATTATTCCGAAGCATATCCTTCATTTTATGCTCAAAGGTATTTGCATGATAAACAGATAGGAAATTATGATATGCTGAGACTGGACTCTATAAACAGGAGGGATATGGAGAATTATCGTTCCAATATCTATATTATGGAACATCTTACGAGGATACAGGAGAATTTGCGTTTGGTTAAAATGCACCAGACCAGGTCTGCCGGCATGAAAACCATCCAGGTTGAAATGCTTGGAGTAAAGATAGGAGATATGAAGTTGATTACTTTTCCTGGAGAACTGACTGTGCAGATCGGGCTTAATATTAAGAAAAGGGCATCTGATGAATTCACCTTTGTTGCAGGATACACCAATGGCTATATTTTTTATGCACCTACTGCCGGGCAGTTGAGAAATACGGGTGAAGCGCAGGAAGACTGCGACACTAATTTAGCTCCTGAATGGCAGGATATGTTTGAAAAAAAAGCGGCAGAAATATTAAATAGGCTATAAATCAGTAACCACATGAGTTTAGAAATGAAATTGCTTTTCGGTTTATTCATCAGTTTTTCTATCCTGTCGTTCAGTTGTCAGAATGATGCAGATAAAAATAATGCTCAGGCAAGAAGCATTGACGAAATCTCCGCCAATGAAGATGTAGCGCATTATCTGAAAAATTTTAAAGGATTGGGAGCGCTTACGGATTCCAGTAAGGCTACCCCCGCGGTGCAATCCATGGCTAATTTCCGCTTTCCGGATGACCTGGCTATGGACCTGGTATTATCTGAACCCAAAGTAGTGCAGCCTGTCGAGCTCAGCTTTGATCAGCGGGGCCGGCTCTGGGTAGTGCAATATACCCAATACCCGTTCCCCAATGATCTTAAAGTGGTGAGTGTTGACAATTTCTTACGGTTTAAATATGACCGGATACCGCTGCCACCACCACAGGGCGTTAAAGGTGCAGACAAGATCACTATTTTTGAAGATACTGACGGGGATGGTAAATATGATAAATCTACCGATGCAATTACTGGTCTAAATATAGCAACGAGCGTGGTTACAGGAAGAGGCAAAGTATGGGTGCTGAACCCGCCTTATCTTCTTGCCTATCCTGATCCGGACGGAGATGGGATACCCAATGATAACCCCGAAATTGAACTGACGGGTTTCGGCATGGAAGATCTGCATGCTGTTGCCAACAGCCTGCGATGGGGCCCGGATGGCTGGCTTTATGGAGCACAGGGAAGTACTACCACTGCTAATATCAGCTCTTCAGTTACTAAAAATGTTGATTTTTCAGGACAGGTGATTTGGAGATACAATATTGACACCCATGTCTTTGAGATTTTTTCGGAAGGCGGAGGGAATACCTTTAATGTGGAATTTGACAGCAAAGGCCGTCTTTACTCGGGAGATAATGGCTATAGCCGGGGTCCCAACTTCAAACAGGGAGCTTACTACCCAAGAAGCTTAGGAAAACATGGCGCTTATACCAACCAATATACCTTTGGAAATCTGCCCAATATGGAGTTGATAGGAGATAAAAACCGGTTCACACATTCCCTGATAAAATATGAGGGTGGAGCATTGCCGGCACGTTATGAAGGGAAAATGATTGCCGTTAACCCGTTGCTTCATTACGTTCAGCTTGACCGTATGGAAGTGAATGGCTCCACCTTTAAAACAATAGATGAAGATCAAATTTTGCAAACAGAAGACCGTTGGTTCAGACCCGTTAATATAAAAGCCGGACCGGATGGTGCAGTGTATATAGCAGACTGGTACGACAGCAGGCTTTCTAATACTGATCCTCGCGATACCTGGAGTAAAAACACGGGCAGGATATATCGCCTGCATAATAAAGGAGAGCTAAAAAGCATACCTCAATTTGATATTACAAAATATTCAGCGGATCAGTTAATCGAATTACTCAAGAGCAATAATAAATGGTTTCGCCAGCATGCACTCCGGCAATTTGCAGATAAGAAGGACAGGTCTGTTATTTCCGTATTAATGCCTTTGCTCCAATCAGATAATGGGCAAAATGCATTAGAAGCGCTTTGGGCAATACATGTGAGCGGAGGGTTTAATGATACTATTGCAAGGGTTGCACTTACTCACCCTGATCCCTATGTAAGGGTATGGGGTGTTCGGCTTCTGGGCGATGGCGGCAATGTTTCGGCGGAGATGGCAGAGCAGATTGCAAAACTGGCTACCCGTGAAATAAATCCAGAGGTCAGAAGCCAGCTTGCCTGTACTGCTAAAAGGTTGCCGGGGTCGGATGCTATTCCTGTGATCAGGAACCTGTTGAAGAGCCACGATGATGTAAAGGATCCGGATATTCCGCTGTTAACGTGGTGGGCTATTGAGTCTAAAGCAGTATCTGACCAGGATGCCGTGCTTACTTTATTTAGAGACGGGGATATCTGGAAGAACCAGGTCGTACAGAAAGTGATATTAGAACGGCTCATGCAGCGCTATGTCGTTGCCGGTGGAGATGATAATTTTACGGCTGCCGGTACTCTGATAAGTCTCGCGCCAAATGCTTCTTTGGCAAAATTACTGGTAAGCGCCCTGCACGAAGGGCTTCGGGGAAATGATCTTGTTAATATTTCACCTGAGCTTACAAGGCTTATTAAGCCGTATGCGTCCGGGTTGTTTGGAGGGCCATTAGCGCTTGCTATTCGTAAGGGTAACAGGGAGGCTATAAGCAATGCCATTGAAATAATTGCTGATGATAATGCCAGCATAGATCACCGGTTGTCCTATATTAAACTCATGGGAGAAACAGATCAGCCGGGATCGGTATCCGCCTTATTAAAGGTGGTGGCAAGCAACAGATCAGTACCGGCGCTCAGGGATGCAGCGATTTATGCCTTGCAGCGGTATGACAGTGCCCGGATCGGCCAGCAGATGGTGAAGGATTACCCTGGATTTCGCGGTGAGGCAGCCACCCGAAATGCAGCGATAGATTTGTTGGTAAGCCGGGCATCGTGGACAAGAGAATTGCTGAAGACAATAGAGGAAAAAAAGACCATCAGCAAAGAGGACGTATCCGAACAGGCGGCTCACAGAATGAAGTTGTTGAATGACCCGGAAATAGAAAAAACAGCGGAGCGTCTCTGGCCAAATATAAAACGGGCAACTCCCCGGGAAAAGGAGCAAAGCATGATCAGGTATTCGCAGGTATTGCGTGTGGGTACCGGTGATGCAGAAAAGGGCCGGGTGCTTTTCCTGACCCATTGCGGCATGTGTCATCGTTTCTTCAATATGGGAGGTAATGTTGGTCCCGATCTGACTGGCTATGAACGCAGTAATACCAATTATCTTTTGCAGAATATTGTTGACCCCAGCGCCTATATCCGGGAAGGGTATAGCGTTTACCGAATCATTACGGTGGATGGAAGAACCCTCGAAGGAAAGATTTTTGCCCGTAACGGGGATGCCATTACTTTTGAGCCACCGCTGGGCGGGAGGAAGATCACGCTGCTTACTTCACAGATCAAAGAGATGAAGGAAGAACAAACCTCCATGATGTCCGAGCGAATTTTAGACAATTTATCAGATCAGGAGGTTAGGGATTTGTTTTCCTACCTGCAATCTGCAAAACGATAATTTTATCACGAAAAAAACTAAAGTTACATTGCTTACACGAAGAGATATATTAAAGACCATGTTATTAACTGGAGCGGCAGGCTTTTCAGGAGGTTCTTTAGTGTCAGGATTATCGCAACCTTTAAGTAATAGAAAGATGAAGCAGATCAGGATAGCATCGGTTGACAGTAATTTTGAACGTGAGCCGCTCCTCCGGCCCTTTGGGTTTAAGGGCGGTTATGTGACAGAACTGTGGCAGGCAGCAAGTCTCTTGCAATCAGAAACAGGGTTTCGGAAAGTGGGCTTATCTACCCAAAGTGTTTTATGGTCCGATCCTTCAGTGTATGCTACCCATTCTGAAAGTGGTGGTAATGCCATCATGTATGCTTTGACGGAATATGCACTGCAATTGGTAAAAGGAAGAGCATTTACCAATCCTGTTGAACTGCAAAAGGAGATTCTCGATGAAGTGTACAAATATGGAATAAAGATAACAGGGAACCACAAACTACGGAAAACATTTGTTCTCAATGCGCTGGTAAGTCTCGATAATGCAGCCTGGATGCTTTATGCAGCAGAGAATAAAATCAACACCTTTGATGAAATGATCCCTGAAAAATATCGTTCCGGGCTGTCATATCACCATAGCCAGGTTGCGGGTATTCCATTGATTTCTTATGGCAGTACCATTGCGGAGATAAAAGAAATTGCAGACTCCGGTTATTATTTTTTGAAAATAAAATTAGGCCAGCCAGGTACCCAGCAGGAAATGCTTGCGAAAGACATGGAGCATGTTTCTGCAATACATAAAGCCATTGGGCATTACACTACACTTCATACTGCATCAGGTAAACTTCCTTATTATTTTGATGCTAATGGACGATATGAAAAAAAGGAAATCTTATTAAGGTTGATTGATCATTTAAAAAAAATTGGGGCCTTGGAGCAGGTAGCTGTAATTGAGGAGCCATTTCCTGAAACAGAACTAATAGATGTCAGCGATATTCCTTTGCGGCTGGCAGCCGATGAAAGCGCTCACACAGATAAGGATGTACAGGAAAGAATCCAAATGGGTTATAAAGCGATTGCCTTAAAACCTGTTGCTAAAACGCTGAGTATGACCCTGGGGATGATAATGGCAGCAAAAGCACATCGTGTTCCCTGCCTTTGTGCAGACCTGACGGTAAACCCTATCCTGGTGGAATGGAACAAGAATGTAGCTGCGCGACTGGAGCCCTTTCCCGGCCTTACCACAGGGTTGCTGGAAAGTAACGGACCTCAGAATTATAAAAACTGGTCAACCATGCAAAGCTATCATCCTTATCCTGATGCCGGCTGGGGAAAACCAAAGCGAGGAGTTTTTGAGCTGAGTAAACCATTTTATGAGAAGAGTGGTGGTATTTTGGCGGATTCCAAACACTATATGGAATTGTTTAGGACCTATTCATAAACGCTGCTTTTATTTGCAGGAATATCCTATTCTGCCGGTTTGAAACTTATTGTCTTCAAATCAGATTGTTCAATTAATTACCGGAAAGAAACAGTCTTTGTACTATGAATCCGCAACAACTAAAGATAGAGGACTTTAATTACGAACTCCCAAACGACCAGATCGCTTTTTATCCGCTGGCTCAGCGGGATGCTTCAAGGCTTTTGATATATAAAGAGAGGGAAATTACCGAAGATATTTACCGGAATATTGCCCAACATTTGCCAGAAAATGCACTTTTGATCTTCAATGATACCCGGGTAGTAGAGGCCAGAATACTTTTTCAAAAATCAACAGGCGGAACTATTGAGATTTTCTGTCTGGCGCCTCATGCTCAATATCCCGATATTACCTCAGCTATGATGCAAAGAAAGAAGGTATGGTGGCAGTGTTTGATTGGGGGGGCATCAAAGTGGAGGCGGGGGACAATATTAGAGAAGAAAATAGAAATTGAGTCAGGAACAGTTTCATTGCATGCCTCCATTATTGAGCGGTTGTCCGACATCTTTATAGTGGAGATGGAATGGAAGCCTGAAAGTATGTCCTTCGCAGAAGTGCTCCATTATGCAGGAGTGATACCGCTCCCTCCTTATATTAAGAGGAGAGTGGAAACGAGTGATATTGAAAGATACCAGACCATTTATGCCAAACAACAAGGCTCGGTGGCCGCCCCTACGGCAGGATTGCATTTTACGGGTGCCATTTTTCAGTCTATGAAAGAAGCCTGTATAGATTGGGATTTTGTTACTCTGCATGTTGGCGCCGGCACTTTTAAACCCGTAATGACTAAATATATGCGGGATCACAATATGCATTCTGAATTTATAGATGTACGATATGAGACTATTGAAAAACTGGCAGATAGGACAGGAAACATTTTTTGCATTGGCACTACTTCGCTGCGTACTGTGGAAAGCCTGTATTGGCTGGGAGTTAAAGTAAAAAACAATCCGGCACTTGAGGTGGAGGAATTATTGGTGACGCAATGGGAGGGGTATGACAATTCCGGCAGTACTCAGCTTGCGGCAGATACGGCGCTGCATGCTTTGTTGCAGTGGATGAACAGGAGAAAAATGAAACGCTTAATTTGTCAGACGGGGATATTGATAGTCCCCGGTTATTCTTTTAGAATGATAGCGGGGCTGGTTACTAATTTTCATCAGCCTAAATCAACTTTGTTATTGCTGGTGGCAGCATTGATTGGAGCAGATTGGAAAGAAGTGTATCGCTATGCTTTGCAAAATAAGTTTCGCTTCCTGAGTTATGGGGATGGATGTTTATTTTATGCTGCAGCCAATACAGGAGTAGATAAAAAAAATGAGGATCAGATTGGTTGCGACGGAGATTTATCTTAACAAAGGAAATTCCAGTGTAAATGCGGATCCTTTGCCAGGGGTACTGTCAACTTTTATTTTTCCTTTTTGTGCATCCACCATGGCTTTCACATAGCTTAATCCCAGCCCAAATCCCTTTACATTATGAATATTTCCGGTGTGTGCTCTGTAAAATTTTTCAAAGATCCGGTTTACGGTTTCTTTGTTCATTCCAATGCCATTATCTTCAATTTTGATCCGGAGGGTATTGCCGGTGTTTTGCGTGCAAATCCTGATCAGTAATCCAGTATCCTTTGAATATTTAACTGCATTATCCATCAGGTTGCTCAGCAGATTGGTAAAATGCACTTCATCTGCTACAATCAGGTCATTCGAAGCATCGAGGCGCAGTTCGGCTTTCCCGTTTTTACCTTCCATTTGCAATCTGAAATTATCCGTTACCCGCTCAATAACCTCATGTACGTGTTGAGGTTTCATATCCAACTGTACCTCCTGCTTATCTAGCAGGGCGGCCTGCAGAATAGTTTCCACCTGCTTATTCATGCGTTTGTTTTCATCCTTAATAACGCTGCTGAAGTAGTCCGTTTTTTCTCTATTGCTCCACACTTTTTCGTTTCTCAAAGCATCTACTGCCAAAGAGATTGTGGCTAACGGGGTTTTAAACTCATGCGTCATATTGTTAATGAAATCACTTTTTATTTCACTCAGTTTCTTTTGACGAAGCATGGTATGAACAGTGATAAAGAAAGCGGTGAAGATGATGAGGGTGAATAATATTGATCCGCCAATCATCCAGCTCATAGATTCCAGCAGAAAATTTTTGACATTGGGAACGATTACCCACAGCTCTTCATCGGCAATCAATCCTTCAGTAATACTGCCGGAGGGCGCAGACAATGGGAACCAAAAGGTGCGGCTTCTGGTAGTATCTGCCATGAATTTGCTGAAGTTGATGGTTTGCATCTCATAGCTGTTAGTAATACTATTGCGGTTAATTACGGCAAATTCGAAACCGGTTTTTTTCAGACCTTGTTTATTAAAAGCCATTTTTATTTTCTCAAATACCTGGTCGGCCGTATACCGCTGTGCAACAGTAGGGGTACGCAGCAATTTTAAGAATTGTTCTGAAGGCCAGTCCGGTGATAGTTTTGGAAACCCTGCCGAAGGATATTTGTCAGATTGTTCCGCTATTTCCTGTCCCACTTCATTTACTGCCAGTTGAATACTCTGCTCCAACTGTTCGTTTTTTATGATGAAGGCATTCTTAATGGACATAATTTGTCCTACTATAATGCCTATCAATGAAATGGAGATAAGAATAATTATCAGCAGGTAAATTTTCTTCATCGGCCTGTAAAATTATTTAGATAAAACCCGGGTTCTCATTTTATAGCGCTAATTAAAATAATTTAACATATTGATAAGGGTTGTTTCAAATCAAAAAACGAGTAACAATGATACAAAATAAACATATTATGGACGTATCCTATTTAACGATCTAATTGTTTTTTCAAATCTTTTTTACTCGGTAATACATTCTTATACTCTTTGGCATATATCGTTTTATTGTCTTCGGGCAGGGTGAACTCCACAACAGTTTTATTTTCCTCCCTGCACAGTATAATCCCTACCGTTGGATTTTCATCTTTTGTTTTTACCATCCGGTCATAATAATTTACGTACATCTGCATCTGTCCAATATCCAGATGGGTTAGCTTCGCAAATTTTAAATCAAACAATACAAAACATCCTAGAAGCCTGTTATAGAACACCAGGTATACAAAAAACTGTCTCCTTCGAATGTAAACCGCCGCTGCCGTCCCTCGAAAAGAAACCTCTTACCTAACTCCAGCATAAAATGCAAACGGTTAATAATTGCCGTTTCCAGTTCGCTTTCTGAATAATGGGCATATCTTCCCTTAATCCTAAAAATTCCAGCACATAATGACTTTTAAGGGCATCTGTGGGCTTCTCTATTACTTGTCCTTCATTTGCCAGCCTCTTTACTCCAGCTTTATCTCTGCTGAGTGCTGCACGCTCGTACACGGCAGCATTAAACTGGCGACTCAGCTCCCGGACGCTCCAATGGTTCTGGCTGGCTTCGATTTCATAGAAATGACTTTCTTCAGGGTCTTTGATTTTTAATAACTATACAAAATGTGACCAGGAAAGCGAAAAGTTTAATTTACACGACGCTGTTGCGTATTTCCCATATTCAACATAGAAAGTCCGCATCCTTTGAAGATTATTGACAGAGTATCCGTTCCCAAATTCTTTGGTTAATAATTCACTGAGGTTTATTAAAACATTACCGGCATTTTCAGCCCTTTTATTTCCCTTTTGTTCATCCTCAACGATCATACGCCCTATCTCATAATAAGTAAGCACCATAGTGGTGTTGACACTACGGACTACCTCTTGTTGAGCTTTAAGTATTAATTCACGGATATAATCAGACAACTTATTACTTACTGGTAATTTCGGCATTTTACAAAGTTTCGATACTAATGTCAAGGTAGTATTTTTTCCTTTAGTTCCTCCTGATTCCTTTTTAGTAATTATAAATAAAGTATAATAAATATTACATTAAAGATATAAGATTAATCATTATATTTGCATTATAATATTACACTATGACAAATATTATTGACAAGTATAAAATGCTATTGGGTTCAGTTCCTAAACTGATTGAAATTTCGGGGTATAAGAATGAATACATAGCGCAGAAGATGGACATGACACCTACCCACTTCTCTGCTAAAAAATCTAAGGGTAACTGGACGATTGACGAGGTAGAGAAAATATTAAAAACCATTTCCAATGAAGACGTGGAGGATTATCTGGATGACCTGGTGTTTGAAAAATGCTTTCCCGGCAAAACCATAGATGCAAAACAGTTTGAAAAAAGAATGGGATGGAAGTAACCCTTGAAGAACGCTTTCTTGACGAGCTGCTATACTGCCCTAAAGCATTTCAACAGGACTTTCGTAAAATATACCAACAGCTTAAAATTGTTGACAACCCTTTAGAAATACGTGGCATAAGAAAATATAAAACAGGCAGGTACAAAATATATATCTGGAAAAGCAGGATAGCCTTGAAGGTTAAGGGAAATCAGGCCCATATTGGTATGTTTCTGTATAATGAGTTTTATACGCCGGAATAGATAATACCA
>CAZFGP010000003.1:0-50142 GCA_964518685.1 uncultured Terrimonas sp. | reverse complement strand
TCTAATTTTTTCCCTTTTATCACCCTTATCCTATTGCACAAAAGCTGTATTTTTCGTAACTTTACCTTACAAAGGCAGCCGCAAATACACTCACGAAAGCAGCTACTCCGGAGCAAATCAATAAGCATATTATTGATAACCTGTGCTCTTTAGGATCCTATCTGTTAAAAGTTAAGCATTTTTCATAGTCAGGTTCAATTGTCTGTATTTTCTGAATTTTACTTGAAAGTAAGATTTTTTGATGCTAACTTAGTCCTGATGTCAGACTTTTCAAAAGGAACCTTATTGATTGCAGATCCTTTTCTCAAGGATCCAAATTTTATGCGTACGGTAGTTTTGTTGTGTGATCACCGTGAAGAAGGAAGTTTTGGTTTTGTACTCAACAGGCACGTTAGCCATACGCTGGACGAAATTATTCCCGAACTGGAGGGGACAAAGAAAATCCCTGTCTTTCTCGGTGGCCCTGTTGAGCCGGACACCCTTCATTTTCTGCATATTTGTCCGGATCAGATACCGGGAAGTATTGAAATTTACGACGGTATTTATTGGGGTGGCGATTTCGGCATTGTGAAGGAGATGCTTTTAAAGAACAGGCTCAGGTACAATGATATCAGGTTTTACATTGGTTATTCAGGATGGGGAAGTAATCAACTCAAAGAGGAGTTGAAAACCAACAGCTGGATTACTGCTATGGCAAAACGCGATGTTATTTTTGACCATGATCCGGAAGATATTTGGAAGGAATCGCTTCGGCTTCTTGGAGATGAATACAGCCAGATGGTAAACTATCCTATAGATCCTCAATTAAATTAACAGCAAGTGTCGGACGGCGCTCCATTTCTGTGCGCTCAATTCTATCCCATCTTTTATAAAAGATGTGATTTTGACACAAAAAAATCCCCCGGATATCAACCGGGGGATATATTACACACACATCACCCAATAACGATAACTTTTATTTAAGCGGGATATTAATTCCTGCGAATACACCCCAGTTATCCAGGTTTTTATTATTATCATAATTAAAAGGCATGTAATTATACCTTCCACCGAGAGTGATTCCCGTAGACTTCTGTTTATGGAAGGGTATTGAAACTCCTATCTCCGGTGAAGCTGCGAAATAAACGCCCGATTTGCTGCTTGCAAATTCTCCTAAATATTGGTTGTAGGATATTATATTGGCACCTATTCCTGCGCCTACATAGGGTTGTATCGCTGCAGCTGGCGCAAGATTAAATCTTCCTTTTATCATTACGGGTACGGTTTGGATAGAATTGCTCAGAACTGCCGAAACAGTACCGCTTTTTGTATCATACAATTGTCTTGGATATTTTTGATAGTAATCGCTGAATCCTGCTTCCAATCCTACGGAAATTTTTTCGGTAATGCTGTATAACAAATTGGCATTCCAACCGCGGAAAGAAGTATTATTGATCAGGTTCGATTTAAAACTTCCAGTTGGTATTCCTATTGAATAATTGAGATTTAAATTGAGTTCCTGTTGCTGCGAAAAAGCCGGCAGGCTAAATATAGACAGTAAAAAAACGGCTGCTATTATGGTAAGAGATTTCATGACTGAATGATTTTAATTTTTACTGGAACAAATCAATTTTTTTATTGTTGGTTTTTAAGATAAGGCGATTGATCAAACAATGTGTTCACCTGTGATTCTGCAGAAGAGACATTAAAAATAGCTTCTCCGCGAATCAGCCCATTCCATACGCCTTTAATTTTATTGTCTTTACCTGCATCTTTAAGATCAACTATATCAATCGAAAGTGCACCTTCACGGATCTGATAAACGCCGTATGATACATAAGGAAAGTAATAGTCATATCCGCCATAACCCCAATAATAGGGATCCCAGAAAGTATTGTAATAGCCCCAGTAAGAAGGATAGCTGATAATACCCGTTTGATTATTGAATACGGAACTAATGTTGATCCCCAGATCAGGATTTTGGTTTTTTTCAACTTGCTGGAAACCTCGTGCCTGCATATTGTTTTTCACGGCTTGTAAAAATGCAGCATCAGTTTCTGTTAGCGTATGTTTATCCAATTGACCGTTTTTGATAACCGCTACAGAGTCTGAAATACTAAACGTATGAAATGAATTAAAATCCGTGGCTTTATCATAATTGGTGATGTAAATCCTGCTCTCCTCAGTGGTCATATTTTTCAACGGATCCTTAGAGCAGCCTGCCATTAAAAGCGAAGCGACTGTAATTGCCGACATCACTGGAAGAATTCTATTTAGTTTCATAATTGATGATGTTTTGCATGTATAGACTATACAGAAGAATGGATGTTTAATAAGAGCAGGAGCAGATTAACAATGTAATAACATAAGAAACTTTTGCTTTTGTTTAGGTTTCTGATTGGGATTATTTGGACTAAGGGTTTATATATTTTTTTGATCAGGCATTTAGTATCGAGTTTTTATGTAATTTTCTTGCCAGATTAAAATCCGATTTGCTGATTAGAAAACCAATATTTATGATTAAAATCCTTATTGCTGATGACCATCCGGTGGTGCGAAAGGGGCTGAAACTGCTTATCCGGGAGGAATATCCTTCTGCGCAACTGGAAGGGGTGAATGATACCGAAGCTTTAATGCGCAAATTAACTGAAACCTCATGGGACATCGTAATCTGCGATCTGAATATGCCTGGACGAAGCGGACTCGATGCTCTGCATCACATCAAACAGGCTTATCCTTCGCTGCCTGTGCTCATTATGAGCATGTACCCCGAGGATCAGTATGCGCTTCGGGTGCTGAAATCAGGAGCAGCTGGATACCTGGGGAAAGAAAGCATTCATGAAAATATTATTAGGGCCATACATACCGTTCTACTGGGTAAAAAATTTATTACGCCTTCTATAGCAGAAAAATTAGCAGACGCTCTCGGTTCCAGGGATCAGGAATTATCTTCGTACGAAAAACTCTCCGACAGAGAGTTTGATGTATTTAAATTGTTGGCTACCGGTAAGTCGGTAACGGAAATTGCGGAACAACTTTCTTTAAGCGTAACTACCGTTAGTACCTATCGGGCAAGGATACTTGAAAAGATGGATATGAAATCAAATGCTGATATTACCCGGTATGCGCTGGATCATAAGCTGATTTGATATCTGAACAGGCCAATCCTTAATTCTATGCATCGTTTTTTGGCGGACTAAAAGAGGATCCTCAAAGTCTGCATGAAGACCTCATAAATCAGAAAACTGTTCTCTTTTCCTGGATGGGCTATAAATATACCTTGAGCTTACTCAGCACAATAGTACTTTTTATTGTAAAATATTACCTGCGATGTGGATGAAGTGCCTATCCGGGAGAAAAGGTTACGGAAAAAATGAAAAATTGCCGAATGTAGTAGTTTATCTACATTTTTTCGGCTCTTCAGCCTACACTTTGTTAAGGGCTTGTTGTCTAATTTCCTTTTCTTCAAACTTCAGATTGCTATATGCTTAGAATCCTTCTTGCTGATGACTATAGGCCGATTAGAAAAAGGCTCAAACAAATTCTTGAAGGAGAATTTCAGGATATTTATATTGATGAAGCAGAGGACACGGAAAAGCTATTATCAAAAGTTGATGCAGCAGACTGGGATATGATTATATCAGATTTTTCCATGCCGGGCAAAGGAGGATTGGAGTCTCTGGAGATGATTAAAAAGCGGCACGCTCATATACCTGTTTTAATGTTTAGTATATATCCTGAAGAACAGTTTGCGTTGCGTCTGCTGGTTGCTGGGGCAGCGGGCTATTTAAGCAAAGGAGCAGCGCCGGAAATAATTATTAAGGCCATAAAAGTTATCCTGTCCGGAGAAAGATATCTTGCAAATGGTATAACCGTGCCGCCTCATCTATTATTAAACAATAAAGAAGAGAAGCTATTGAGAGGTCTGGTGCATGAAGAAAAAATTGAAGACATTGCAGCAGCCTTGCAATTGCCCCAAAAAGAGCTCCTTGCGTTAGAGCAAAATCTTCTTGAAAAAATGAAATTTAAAACCATTCATCAGTTGAAAAAATACGCCAGGGAAAATAATATAGTCTGACTAATAAGTAAAGTTTGTGCGGGAATAGTAATTTTAAGGGGAAAATGCAATATATATTCTTTGATTCCCGAATTTTCTGAAATGATGAGTTATATTTTTCTTTCCCTGCTTCTGATATTTTCCACGCAGGTTATTTCCCAGGAGTTGCATGTGTCTTTACAGATTGGTGATGATAATAACCCCGGCACGGAGTTGCGTCCGTTCAAAACTATTTCCAAAGCTGCATCAGTAGCTCAGGCGGGCAATATGGTTATTGTTCATTCAGGAATCTACCGGGAGTGGGTGGATCCGAAAAATGGCGGCACGAGTAGTGAAAACAGAATTGTATATCGGGCGGCTGCCGGAGAAGACGTGGAAATTAAAGGATCCGAAGTAATGAAAGGATGGAAACGGGTAAAAGGAACCGTTTGGAAAATGATGTTGCCGAATTCTTTTTTTGGTGATTATAATCCCTACAAAGATTCAATCTATGGCGATTGGTTCAATGATCATGGAAGGATTCATCATACCGGGGAAGTCTTTTTGAATGGGAAGTCGTTGTTTGAAATGGAAACCCTGGAAAAAGTTACGAACCCCTTGCCAATGGAGGGCAATGAGGATCGGGAGGGTTCCATTTTTACCTGGTATTGTGAGAGTGATCATCATAACACCACTATATGGGCTAATTTTCAGCAATATGATCCCAATAAAGAACTGGTAGAGATCAGTGTTCGACGGACTTGCTTTTACCCCAGCAAACCAGGTGTTAATTATTTAACCATTAGTGGTTTCAGAATCAGTCAGGCAGCCACTCAATGGGCGGCGCCCACAGCAGAACAAATTGGCATGATTGCTACCCATTGGAATAAAGGATGGATTATTGAAAATAATATCATCAGCGATTCAAAGTGTTCCGGAATAACGTTAGGGAAAGAGCGGTCCACCGGACATAATGTATGGTCTGCAGATAGAAGCATTGATGGTTCTATTCATTATATAGAAGTCACCTTCAGAACCCTGCTAAACGGCTGGAATAAGGAAAATATCGGATCTCATATTGTAAGGAATAACGTGATATACAATTGTGAACAAACCGGGATTTGCGGGAGTATGGGAGCCGCTTTTAGTGTAGTGGAAAACAATCATATCTATAATATCTGGACGAAGAGACAGTTCAGCGGAGCAGAGATAGCAGGCATAAAATTTCATGCCGCCATAGACACCCGAATCAGTCGTAACCGGATTCACAATGTTGGAAGAGGGATCTGGCTGGACTGGATGTCGCAGGGAGTAAGAGTAGCAGGAAACTTGTTGTATATAAATGACCAGGAAGATTTGTTTGTGGAGGTTAATCACGGTCCTGCACTGGTTGATAATAATGTATTTTTATCTCCTATTGCTATCCGAAACCAGTCTGAAGGTTTTGCTTATGTACATAACCTGATCGGAGGAATCATCTGTAATTACCCGGAGCCGGGACGATTTACTCCCTATCATTTGCCACATTCAACAGCCATTGCCGGATTATCAACGATTTATTCGGGAGATGATCGGTATTACAATAACATCTTTTTGGGCATGGGGGCTGAAATAGATATCAGGAACCGTACCTGTAATTACGGCCTTGTGGGGTATGATAATGCTCCCCTGACGATTTGGACTAAGGGAAATGTTTTTTACAACAGAGCTATGCCTTATAAAAAGGACAGCAGTTTTACGATGAATAAGGGTTTTGTCTCCGAGCCTGAAATTTTTGAAAGGAACGGGGATTTGTATCTCAGGCTGAAGATGGATGACAAGGTTAAATACGCTACTACTGTAATAGTTAATACGAATTTATTAGGACAGGCAAAAATCCCTAAAGCGAGATTTGAGAATCCTGACGGCAGCAAGATCGAAATTGATCAGGATTTCATGGGAAAGAAACGGAATAAAATCAGTCCTACTGTTGGTCCATTTGAAGACTTAAATGAACTGTCAGGAGAACTGAAGGTTTGGGAGAAAATGAGATATTGATGGAAAAGTGCTAACGAGCAGACTGGATACGATATCGAGCCTTAATTTTAAATTCGGGGAGATGTGTCACCAGATCAATGCCTGGCGCTGAGAGGAGGTCAATGGGAACCTTCTCTACGTGAATATTCTTGTTCAAATAACAATTTAAAATAATCAACAATGGCAAAATTCAGAATATCTCTTAACATGGAGTACTGCCGTAGTTCAGATATGGGTTTTGAGGCAGGTGTTAAACAAGCGGCTGAGATCGGGTATCACTATATAGAACCTATGGTCCACACCGGTTGGGAACTGCTCAGTGAAGTGGGATACTTCCATTCCTTTTCGATGGAGGAAGACCCCTTACTGATGAAGGAGATCTGCGATCGTTATGGCGTTACGGTTAGCAGCCTTAGTGGTCATAGTCCGCTTATGAAGCCCGAGGCAGCGGTTAGCCGGCTAACCAGGGCCATCGTTCTGGCAGATGCCCTGAAGGCTCCCTTTGTGAATACGGACGAAATGATTAAGCCGGAATGGATGGACGATCAATTCGCACATGAAGTGATGAAATATACACTTACTAAGGCTAACCTGGTGGCCCAGAGACACAGAGTGTATATCTGTATTGAACCTCATGGCGTGTACACCAGTACCGCTGAAGGCTTGATGCGAATTGTACACCTGGTAAAATCGCCCTGGATCGGAGTGAATTGGGATACCGGCAATTCTTATCTCGCCGCCATTGAGGATCCCTATGACGGTCTTCTGAGCGTGCGTGATCACGTATATCATATTCACGCAAAAGACATCAGTATGAGCCACGGGGAAAAAGAGAGGGGAAAAGTATTCGGTACACCGGTTGGCTGCGCCTGTGGCGAAGGGATGGTAAATTGGGATAAGGTGATTGAAATCATGGAGCCGGTAGACCGGGAAATTTTCATGAGCGTGGAGTGTGGAAAGATAGATGAAGCGGAACGCAGTCTTCAGTTTTTAGAAAAAAAATTAGGTAATCTGTTAATCAAATGACAGTATAAAAATGAAAAGAATAACATTAGTTTTCCAGAGTATCTTTTTCTGTTGTATTCTTCTGTCGTTAAAGCCCATTGCCCAGCCTGCTTATCAGGAAATGGCCTTAAACGATAAGACTTCTTTCTTAGAGAATGCTCCCAACTGGAAGATTACCGGCGATATCTGGTATCATCCATTCAAAAACAAAATGAAAGAGGCGGCGGGAGTAGGAATAATACAAAACATTCCAACGGGGAATATTCCCAATAGTCTTATAACGAAAGCAGCATACGGGAACCTGGCGCTTGATCTGGACTTTATGCTTGCGCCCGGCTCTTCTGCAACGCTTTATTTGCAGGGTAGATATGGAATATTCCTCACAGACAGCTGGACAGGCAAAACTTCGGCTATACAAGCCTGTGGAACGATTCTCAGTGATCATGTAGAAGCGAATGCCGGGGGTGCAATGCGTACCCTGAATACCTTACCCCGCTCCAATCTGGCAAGAGCCCCGGGACTGTGGCAACACCTGCGGATAGTTTTTCAGGCGCCGCAATTTGATGTGAATGGCAATAAAAAAACCAATGCCCGTCTGGTACAAGTTGCGCTAAACGGAACCCTTATTCATGAAGATATCCTGCTGCCGGGAGTAGCTTCGGACGCGCCATTTAAAGATGAAAGTAAAACCGGGCCGATCGTTTTTTCATCCGGTAGTCGGGTGGCGGTAAAAAATATCCGGTATGCTTCTTTCGAAGATGTGGAAGCGGATAAGGTACGACTGCCGGTTCCCGTGCCTATCAGCGGAAAAATACCGTTGATTGTTACGCCGGCAGACAGAATCATAATGCAGCGCTGCTTCTTAGGAGAAGGCGATCGTAAACTAACCGTGTGTGCCGTTGTGGGGGAGCCGGAGCAAATTCATTACGGCATTAATTTAGAACAGGGTGCTGTTATTCGTCTATGGAAAGGCGATTTTATTGATGCTACCACAATGTGGGAAGGGCGCGGAGCGCTGCAACTGGCACGCCCGCTGGGCAGTGTGATCCACCTTCCATCCGAACCCATGTTCGCTCATCTGACTGATAGCCGGACAGCCTGGCCGGCGTTCATGCAACAGGGATTCGCTTTCAAAAGCTATGTTTTGGACAAATCGGGTCGGCCAACTTTTTATTACACCCTCGATGGGGTGCAAATTGTTGACCGGACGGTACCTTCAGAGGATTACCGGATTTTAGTCCGAACGCTGCAGTTGGAGAACAAAGCTATGGAAAGTGATTTATGGATCCGGTTGGCAGCAGGCGATACAATAGAAAAACTGGAAGACGGGTTGTATGCCGTAAACCATAAAAGCTATTATATCCGTCTTGACGCTAAGCGCCAACGTGGTGCTGTTTTGAGAAGTATCAATGAAAAACAAGAACTACTGATCCCCGTAAGCGCTGTTAGTGCGATGGGTTTAACATGGTCGTACATCTGGTAAAATGATAGGTTATGAATACGATTAATAAAATTTGTTCCACTATACTACTACATTTTGTTTTGCTTGTTTTGATGGTCTCTGTTCTGGAGGCACAGCACAACAATCACGGTCCCGTAAATGCTGAAAAGCCGGCAACCGAGGATGACTTTTATCAAATGCAAACCATCCGGCCTCCCGAAGGGGTATTGCTTGAAGTGGGCGGGATGGCGATGCTTCCGGACGGGCGTCTCGCCGTTTGTACCCGGAGAGGTGATATATGGCTGGTGGAAAATCCGGCAGGGGAAAGGCCGTGGTTTAAGTTGTTTGCCTCAGGGTTGCACGAACCTCTTGGTTTGGCCTGGAAAGATGGGGCGCTTTATACTGCTCAGAGGGCAGAACTGACCCGGATCGTTGACGTAGATGGAGACGACCGGGCTGATGCCTTCGAAACCGTATGCACCTGGCCGCTGACCGGCAACTATTGCGAATATAATCATGGGCCGGTAATTGGTAAAGACGGGTACTTCTATATCAACCTGAATCTTGCCGATAACGGAATGTCCAACATGGAACCGTTCTTTGGAGAAATGGGAAGCCATTCCGATTGGCGGGGCTGGATGGTGCGGGTAAGCCCCGATGGGAAATTTGAACCTTATGCCGCAGGATTGCGGTCTCCGGCAGGAATAGGGAAGAATGCCGAAGGTGATATCTTCTATTCCGAAAACCAGGGAGGATGGGTAGGTACCGGTTATATTTCTTATGTAAAACGGGGGGATTTCTTCGGACATCCTTCCAGTCTTAAATCGGCAGGGGAACAGGGGTCAACAGTACAGGTTAAACCTTCGGATATTCCCACTGGCGAGCCGATGTTACATGAAGCAGTCAAAATGGTTCGCGGCATGAAACTTCCTTCTGTTCGGTTTCCACATGGTATTTTAGGAATCTCTACCTCAAGTATCATTGCCGATACCGCCGGAGCCTTCGGTCCTTTTTTTAAAGATCAGGTATTTGTTGGAGATGAAGGCAATCCTAAAATCTTCCGGGTCTTTCTTGAAAAAATTAATGGTGAATACCAGGGTGTGGTTTTCCCTTTTAGAGAAGGATTTATGTCGGGAATTCTCCGTACAGAATGGGGATTAGATAAATCTCTTTTTGTAGGCATGTCCGATCGGGGATGGAGTTCCAACGGGGCAGAACGCTGGGGCCTGCAACGACTGGTTTGGACCGGTAAAACCCCCTTTGAAATCAGAGCAGCGAAGGCCATGCCCGACGGCTTTGTTCTGGAATTTACTTCTCCGGTAAAAAAAGAAACCGCCGAAGACCCGGAGAGTTATGAAATCTCCGGCTTCGATTATCTCTATCACATGAAATATGGAAGTGAGGTTCAGGATAAAAAAAATTGTCCTATAAAGGCAATTAAGGTGGCTCCGGACGGCCTTTCCGTCCGGCTTGTTTTGGATGGATTAAGAGAAGGTTATATTCATGAAATAAAATGTCCCGGCATCCTTTCCGAAAAAGAATCATCATTGTTACACAATTTCGGGTATTACAGCCTGAATAAAATTCCAACAGGCAACAGGTTGGATCTTCAGCAGGAAGGGGTAATTGTTATGACTGAAAAAAAGACGACCACAACCAGCAATACTATTTCCGGAAAAACAAATATGGCTGAAACAAAAACAGCGCCCGCCAAACATGTTACTAAAATGCCTTCAGCCTGGATAAATGGACCCGATCGTACCCTGACCTTGGGAACAGAACCCGGATTGAAGTTTGATGTGGAGGAATTTATGGTCAGACCAGGCGAAAAAATAAAACTCATCTTTAATAACAATGACGATATGCAGCACAACTGGTTACTGGTTACTCCCGGAGCAGCCGATGAAATTGGTAAAGCCGCATTAAACCTTGGGCTTCAGGGAGCCAGCATGCAGTATATCCCCGAATCCGGCAAGGTGTTGTATCATACCAGTCTGTTACAGCCACGCAGCAAGGAAACAATTTATTTTACTGCTCCTGAAAAACCCGGTAGTTATCCCTACCTCTGCACCTACCCGGGGCATTATTTCCTCATGAGGGGAGTTTTAAACGTAAAGAAATAATTATGGGCTATAAACAGAGTGCTTTATTAGGTCTGACGATAGCATTCCTTGCTTGTAATCAGATAGCCAGAAAGACGATAACCGATAATGTAAAATGGAGTGAAGACGATCAGCATCTTGCTCTCTTGAGAAATGATACCATACTTTGGCAACTGAACTTTAATAAGAAGGAAGACAAACCCTACTTTCATCCCCTGAGAACACCTGCGGGGCTGGACATCACCCTTAAACGTCCTGCCGATCATCCCTGGCACAGAGGCTTATGGTTTTCCTGGAAGAAAATAAATGGCGTTAATTATTGGGAGGAAGATCCGAAAGCAGGCGTTTCCGAAGGTCGCAGCCTGATCACGAACCATAGTAGTAAATTTTATAAGGACTTTTCCGCCAGAATAAGTATTGAATTAACCTATCGTGATAGAGAAGGCCCTACCCTTGAGGAAAAAAGAATATTACATATCAGTGCTCCGCTTGGTAAAGAAGGATATAATATTACCTGGGATCAGTCTTTTACAGCGCTCAGAGATGTTGAACTTGACCTGGAGAAACCTGCAAAACATGGAGGCGTGCAATGGGGAGGATATGCAGGATTGTCGTACCGGGGAGCCTCCACCCTTAAAGATGCTCTGTTCCGTGCTTCCAACGGTTGGAGTAATGCGTTGGACACTACGGGGTACGGTGAAAAAGCGGCATGGATGGATATGACGGCTTCTTCCGGTGAATCGTCTTCTGCTCAGGCGGGGATCACTATTTTTGATCACCCTGATAATCCCCGGTATCCTTCACCGTGGTATATCTGGTATACCAATGGACAACATTTATTCTTCACACCTTCTCTTTTATTTGACGGTCCGATATCCCTCAGGAATGGAGATAAACTCCATCTAAAATATCTTACTTATATCCATGACGGAAAACCTTCGGAGCAGGATATCAAAAAGATAGCGGAAGAATTTGGAAGGAATTGAGGGGGTTAGAGGTTGGGGTTTTGGGTTTTGAGTTTGACACTTTTGTGTTACCTGGTTTAGCAATAGTAAGAGGTATAGGTTCATACCGTTTGAAGGTTTAAAGAATATTCCAAAGTGTTGCTATCATCGGGAGCAGTTTCGCCTCTTTCCTGCAATTCTTCAATGTAAAGTTCAATAGCTTCTTTTGCCATAGCAATAGCTTCGTCCACATCTCCACCATAAGTAATGCAACCGGGCAAAGCAGGAACAGAAACCGTAAACCCGCCGTCGGTTTCTCTGTGTAAATGTATTTTATACGTGTACATAATTACTGAGCGATTAAAGTTTGTAAATTATCTTTCATACGTTTATTGGCTAAAGCTAAATCAATCATTTTAAACAAGGCTTGTTGTTCATCGGAAGCCAACGTATCAATCATTTTTATTTTTTGCATCAAGGGCAGGTTTATCTCTTGTTCCAGGCTGTCCGACTTAAAAAATCTGGCTATATCCACTTCAAAAACAGCAGCCAGTTTTTCCAATGTAGAAATAGACGGCTCAACCTTTCCATTCTCGATACGGCTGTATTGCCCTTGCGGAACACCCGAATCTGCACATACCTCCTTTTGGGAAAGGTGTTTAACCTCTCTCAAACGTTTGATATTCTTGGCTATTAGCTCTATTGTCTGTGCCATAAATAATTTGATTATGCAGCAAAGTTAATAAAATAGCCATTTTGTTGCAATTGAATAAAATTTTGACTCAATTACCTTATGCAACTAAGTGTATATTTGAAAACTAAACAAATTTGCTCCTTCTCTCACTGGCCTGGTAGCGAAGGAATGAGCAAAACCAGACCGGTGCTTATGTGTTACTTGTTTTACAATAATAAGAGATATAGGTTCATGACTGTATTATTTTTGCCTCGTCTGTTTCAGGGATTAAGACGGCAGCAGGTTCGGCTAAGCACAATGCTGTGCCAGTACCAAGAAATGATTTTTATACGAACAAAGCCTTTGTTTTCAGTTTATGACCACGATTTAATATCGCGGATTTGTCGTTAATGCTTATACTCCATTTTCTTCCTGTATTCTGCAGGAGAATAACCGGTTTTTTCTTTAAATAACTTGGAAAAGTAAAAAGTGGAATTGAAGCTTAAGCTGAAGGCAATTTCTTTTATCTGTAAAGAGGGATCCGCAAGAAGTAATTTTGCTTTCTCAATTCTCAATTGAAGAAGGTATTGATGGGGTGCAATGTTTGAATAATCTTTAAATGACTTTCGCAGCCAGGCATAACTTACGTTTAATTCCTGAGCAACGCTTTCAATACTTATATTACGATCAATATGATTTCTTAAAATAATCCGGGCTTTGTGAATAATGGTTTCGGAATTGTCTTTTTTATTGAAATGCTCTTGTTTTATCAACGTATGGATTTGTCCCAGCAAATGCATCACAATTCCCGCTACCAGCGGCTGGTAGCCGGTTTTTTCAGACTTTGTCTTTTCTATTATTTCCAGCATTAGGCCGACGATGCTTTCATGCATGCCGATGGGTAAAATTGCTTTATTTTTTGAAAAAAAATTTTCTCTTAAAATATTATCCATAATGGGTCCTTTAAAACCAACCCAATATTCATCCCACCCTGTTTTTATATTAGGTTTGAAGCGATGCCACTCCCCGGGAAATAAAAAGAGTACAGTGCCTTCCTTTATTGTTCTTTTTCTGTTATTTGCCGATTCAAAAATACCCTCCCCTTTTACAATATAGATGAGTTGGAATTCATCCAATACTCTCCCTTTATTCCAGGTAAAATAATGATGAGTGGGATGCTCGGCGGATGGATAAATCTTATTTTTTTCAATTCGGTTACACCCGGCATTCAAAATACATAATCCCCATTTCTCATCTTCGTAGCTCCTGGGTAAGTATTTATAGTAGTTTATCATACATCAATTTTTTATCAGAAAATATATTTCAAATCTCAATTTCTATATCTGTTTTGTTCTATCTTTCACTCTGTTCATTTGCAACGAAGAAATATATTTTAGATTAAAATATTAAATTATACTAACAGATACAAAAATAGAATTGCAACCTTATTCTGTTGTAGTTGTTAAAGGCAAATAAAGAAATCATATTACGCTTTTATTTTTCTCTATTAAATACAATATTATGCGCCGGCTTTTATCCATTTTTTACTCATCCATTTTTGTCTCATTGTTGATTTTTCAACAGGGTTGCTCGCAGAATAGCGGGGAGAATGCAAAGGTTGAAACCTTTAAACAGTTACAGGAAAAATTTCAATCTCCCGGAAAGGAATACGGTAGCGCTCCCCTGTGGGTGTGGCATACCAAAGTCACCGAAACTATTATAGACTCCATGATGCAGGAATTTAAAGACCAGTCTTTTGGAGGCGTAATGGTACATCCGAGACCGGGACTCATCACTGATTATTTGTCCAATGATTGGGACAGTCTGTTTCATTATACGGTTCAGAAAGGAAAAGAAATGGGACTGAACGTTTGGATATACGATGAAAATTCCTACCCTTCGGGGATGGCTGGTGGACTCGTGCCCGACCAGATGCCGGAATCGTTTAATCAGGGACAGATGTTGCACCTGACCCGAACCGATACTTTCCCTGCAAAAACAGACAGCATTTTTATAGCCCTGAAAGAGGGCAACGGCGCATTTATTGATATTACCAGTCAAATCAACGAAGAAAAAGGAAAGTTGGGGCATTACTATCTGTTTAATAAAGAATATTACAGGAAACAATATGGTACGGTTGGCCCTCCGGAATTTCCTTATGTGGATCTGATGGCAAAAGGGGTAACGGAAAAATTCCTTGAAATAACCATGAAGGGATATGAAAAAGTTGCGGGAAATGATTTCGGAAAAACCGTTCCGGGATTGTTCTCCGACGAACCTAATATCATGACTCAGGGTTCGGGTAATATCAGATGGACACCGGATCTGTTCAGCGTTTTTGAGCAGACATGGGGTTACGATCTTAAAAATCACCTGCCTTCATTGTTTGACGATGTAGGCGACTGGAAAAAGATCAGGCATAATTACTGGCAAATCTTATTGCAGTTGTTCATTGATCGCTGGTCGGAGCCGATGCATGCGTATATGGAGAAACATAACCTGGCATGGACTGGTCATTACTGGGAACACGAATGGCCCAGACCCTGGCTTGTGCCGGACAACATGGCGATGTATGCCTGGCATCAGATACCCGGTATAGATATGTTGTTTAATCAGTTCAACGAAGAAAGTCCGCACGCGCAGTTTGGCAATGTCCGTGCGGTAAAGGAGTTGTCAAGCGTGGCTAACCAGTTAGGAAAAGAAAGGACCCTGAGTGAAACATACGGAGGAGGAGGATGGGAACTTACTTTTAAGGATATGAAGCGTCTGGCAGACTGGCAGTATGTATTGGGCGTTAACTTTCTGAATCAGCATTTATCCATGATGACGCTCACCGGCGCGAGGAAATATGATTATCCTCAAAGTTTTTCTTATCATACTCCCTGGTGGAACTATTATAAAACATTGAATGAATATTTCACGAGGATATCATTTGCTTTAGCACAGGGGAAGCAACAGAATGATATCTTAGTGCTTGAGCCAACTACCTCTGCTTGGATGTATGTAGCTACAGGAAAGAGTTATGAAGAGTTTTCTTCGCTTGGTAATGATTTCCAGAAGTTTGTAACCACCCTGGAAAAAGCGCAGGTGGAATATGATCTGGGGTCGGAGTATGTCATTCGCGAGCATGGAAAAACAGAAGGTAAAAAGTTTGTTATCGGAGAGCGAATTTATAATACCGTAGTCATTCCTCAGGGAATGGAAAATCTGGACAAGGTTACGCGGGAGCTGCTTAAAGCATATGCAGACGCAGGGGGGAAGTTGATCGTTTTTAATACCCCCGAACGTGTTGACGGAGCTTTGGATAGTGAGCTGCAATATTTCAAGCAGGCGACTGATCATCTGTTACACTTTGAGCATCTTAATCCAGATGTTATAACGCAACAATTTGCTTCAAAGAATTTTCGCATACAGCCGGATGGAAGCGACAGCATAGGCGGTAATTTATTTCATCACCGGCGTATATTAAAAGACGGTCAGATTGTGTTCCTCTCCAATGCCAGTATGGAGTCTGTGTCAAGAGGAAAAATTACAATGAGCGGAAAAGACGCCTTATTGCTTGACGCCGCTACGGGTGAAATTCTGGATTATCCGGAACAGGAGCAATCAGGAATGAGTTCACTACGGTTTGAAATTCAACCGGCGGGCAGCCTGCTGTTCTTCATAGCAGACGAAAAACAACAGGGGTTCAAAAGCTTTCAGCCTGCTAACGGGGGATCGGTGGTACAGGGCACCGCGGTTCAAACCGTGCGTCCTGCCGAAAATACCTTGATGATTGATTTTTGTGATCTGCGATTTGCAGACTCTTCATTAAAAGATACACACGTTGAAACTGCCTCCAACATTATTTTCCAACATTATGGTTTTAACAGAGACCCCTGGGAGCGCCAGGTGCAGTTTAAAACTAATTTTGTTGACCGGGACACTTTTTCCGTGGGAACAGGTTACACAGCCACCTATCATTTTAATATAGAAAAGGGGATAAACTTTGAAAAATTTCGTGCAGTTGTAGAGCAGGGAAATTTATGGAAAGAGATTAAAGTGAATGACAAGCCGGTGAAGCCGCTTGCAGGAGCCTGGTGGTTAGACCGCTCATATGGCGTGTTGAATATTGGCGAATTGTTGAAATCCGGAGACAATACGTTGTCCGTTTCAATAGATCCTTTGAGTGTGTTTGCAGAATTGGGACCAGTTTATATTCTTGGGGATTTTAATCTGAGTTCTGCAACTAAGGGCTGGCAAATCACGGCGCCTCAGCCAATGCGTCCGGGAAGCTGGAAAGAACAAGGATTGCCGATGTATGGATTCGGGATCCGATATGCCCGTGATTTTGAACTGGAGAATACAGGCGGTCATTATGAGCTGCAGTTGGGCGAATGGAAAGGAACGGTAGCGGTAGTGAAAGTGAACGGGCAGGAAGCAGGAGTGATTTTTGCAGAACCCAATACCCTGGATGTTTCAACATTTTTAAAAGCGGGTATCAACAAGGTGGAAGTAGAAGTAATAGGCAGTCTGAAAAACCTGTTGGGCCCTCATTATAATAATCCCAGGCCGGGGATGGTAGGTCCCGGGCATTGGGCAAATGTTAAATCCTATCCTCCGGGCAGAGATTATGATACCTATGATTATGGATTGATGGATGATTTTAAAATGGTTTCAAAATAGGGTATGGCTGACTGTTAGTTGTGGAAGTGTTTTTTACAATTACAGATTTTTTGGGGGAGTTTTATATTTTATTTAGAAAGCCATTTTGAATACGGGTAGCAAGGTGCAGGCAGAAGGTGTTGTAAGCAGAATACTTTATGAGTCATTCGTAAAAGCAATTTATTTAATGAAGGATTTACCAATGATTAGAGTTCTGACCCTTTTCTTTTCGTTTTTATTGTATGCTCGGGCAGAAGCACAAAAAATCCGGGTGTCTGATTTGAAATGTCAATACCAGGAGGCGTCTTTAGGCGTTGACGATACTGCTCCCTGTCTCAGTTGGCAACTTCAATCCTCCCTAAGGAATGTAATGCAGTCGGCTTACCGGATTATAGTGTCGGATGATTTGTCTTTGCTCCAACAAAATAAGGGCAACCTATGGGATTCAAAAAAAATTATCTCAGATCATTCTATTCAGGTTCAGTATTTGGGAAAAAAATTACAATCGGGGAAAACCTACTATTGGAAGGTGATGGTGTGGGATAATTACAATAATACTTCCGGGTGGAGCCTTCCAGCTACATGGCAAATGGGTTTGCTTGCCAAGGAAGATTGGATGGGGGCACAGTGGATTGCATATGAACGGTTGCCCGACAATAAACGTATTGTGCCCGGTATTCATGGGTTGGGTGACCCCAAATCCAGCCCTGCAAACAATGTCCTTCCCTTATTTCGAAAAGAATTTACCCTAGAAAGACCGGTGAAAAGAGCGTCGGCATTTATTGTCGGATTAGGTCATTTTGATGTAAGCCTGAATGGGAAAAAAGTGAGTGATCACTTTTTGGATGCCGGATGGACGCAATATAGCGATAAGGCCCTGTACGTTAGTTTCGATATAACTTCCAGGCTCCGGAAAGGGCAGAATGTTTTAGGCGTAATGCTGGGCAATGGATTTTACTATACACCCGGAGAGCGGTATAGAAAGGCAACTATCGCATATGGTTATCCTAAAATGATCTGCAGGGTAATGGTGGAATATAGGGATGGTTCTGTTGAAAATCTGGTGAGTAATGATTCCTGGAAAACTTCTCCTGGTCCTATAACGTTTTCCAGTATTTACGGTGGAGAGGACTATGATGCTAACCTGGGGCAGAAGGGTTGGGATACGCCCGGTTTCAATGATCTGTCATGGAAGAAATCTCTTGTTGTTGAAGGCCCCGTAACCCTCAGTTCTCAAACGGCGATGCCGCTTAAAATTATGGACTCCCTTTTGGTAAAGAAAATATTCCAACCCAGGCCCGGAGTGTGGGTATATGATTTTGGGCAAAATGCCTCCGGTATATTCAAACTAAAGGTAAGTGGTGAAAAAGGGCGTAAAATCACGCTAACACCGGCTGAATTATTAACAGAAGAGAACCTAATTACACAGCAAGCCAGTGGTGAGCCATTTTATTATAATTATACCTTGAACGGCAAGGCAGGGGAGACATGGCAGCCGCAATTTACCTATTATGGTTTTAGGTACATTCAGGTGGAAGGAGCGGTTCCTGAAGGAGAACCTAACCCGGGAAACCTGCCCGTCATTTCAGCATTGATTAGTTTACATACCCGCAATGCAGCTCCAACTGCCGGTAGTTTTTCCTGTTCCAACGACCTTTTTAACCGGACGAATACCCTGATCAACTGGGCGATCAAGAGTAATATGGCCAGTGTGTTTACCGATTGCCCGCACCGGGAGAAATTAGGATGGCTGGAGGAAGTGCACCTGATGGGGTCTTCGGTAAAATACAACTTCGATATTGCTACCCTTTGCAGGAAAGTAGTGAAGGATATGATGGATGCCCAAACGGATGAAGGACTCGTACCGGATATTGCACCTGAATATGTACAATTTTCTAAGGGATTCAGAGATTCACCAGAATGGGGGAGCAGTAGTGTTATTCTCCCCTGGTATTTATTTCGGTGGTATGGCGATAAGCAGGTTTTAGAGGAAGCCTATCCCATGATGAAGCGTTATGTAGCTTATCTGGAGAAAAAATCTTCCGGTTATATTTTATCGCATGGACTTGGGGATTGGTTTGATATTGGCCCCGAAAACCCGGGTGAATCCCAGCTTACGCCAAAAGGCGTAACGGCTACTGCAATTTTTTATTATGATATCATTCTGCTGAGTAAAATAGCTAAGGTATTAGGCCATGTACCGGACAGCAATGATTACAAAGCGCTTGCGGAAAAAGTGAAAGCCGCTTTTAATACAGCCTTCTTTAATAAAAATACCAGGCAATATGCAACAGGTAGTCAAACGGCTAATGCAATGGCTGTATTTATGGAGTTGGTTGACCCTGAGTTTAAACAAGCGGTAATAGAAAACATCGTAAAGGATATCCGGGACAGAAACAATAGTCTTACTGCAGGAGATATCGGTTATCGTTACCTGCTTCGCGTTCTGGAAGACAATGGACGCTCGGATGTGATTTTTGATATGAACAATCGTTCCGACGTACCCGGTTATGGATTTCAACTGGCACATGGTGCTACGGCGTTAACGGAATCCTGGCAGGCGTACGGTTTTGTATCTAATAACCACTTTATGCTGGGTCACCTGATGGAATGGTTTTACAGCGGACTGGCGGGAATCAGGCAGGCAAAAACATCGGTTGCTTTTAAACGATTGGAGATATGTCCCGAACCGGCTGGGGATGTTAAAAATGTTGCAGCAAATTATATTACACCTTATGGTAAGGTTACGGTTGATTGGAAAAATGAGGAGAATGGGTTTACTTTGAAAGTCATTATACCGGTAAATACAACCGCTACCATTTACATGCCGGTAACGGTACAATCCGAAATTTTTGAAGGAGGAAAAAAGTTGGGAAGCCATAAAGGTTTCCGGGTAGTGAAACAAGAAAAGAGCCGGATGCTACTGGAAGTGGGATCTGGAGAATATTCCTTTTTGGTAAAATCAAAAAATTAATCGTTTTTAAAACAATGCAATATCAACTACAAAAACAAGAGACACTCAATATTCCTCCTCTTAAAATTGGACTTTTCGGTATTGGACTTGAAGCCTATTGGGCTCAGTTTGAGGGCCTGCAAAAACGGTTGTCAGAATATGTGGATATTGTAGCCGGCAGGTTGGATACCTATGGTGCGGAAGTTATAAATCTGGGATTGATAGATACCCCTGTAAAGGCCTTTGAAGCAGGACATCGCTTCCGGGTGGAAGATGTAAACCTCATCTTTTTATACGTAACTACCTATGCTTTATCTTCTACCGTGTTGCCGGCAGTAAAGCGGGCGGGCGTTCCGGTGATCATTCTCAATCTCTCTCCTGAAGCTGCAATAGATTATGAGCATTTCAACCAAATGAAAGACCGAACCCGTATGACAGGTGAATGGTTGGCCTATTGTTCTGCCTGTCCGGTTCCGGAAATAGCTAATGTGTTCAAGAGATCCGGAATTTCTTTTTATCAGATTACCGGGATGTTGCACGATGATCCGATAGCCTGGAAAGAAGTTGAAGAATGGATTGCGGCAGCCCGCGTAGCGCACACGTTGTACTACAACCACCTTGGGGTAATGGGTAATTATTATGGCGGAATGCTTGATATTTATACCGACCTTACCTTACAATGTGCGGTGTTTGGCGGTCATATAGAGATTATTGAAGTAGATGAACTTTCTTTTCTGAGAAGCAAGGTGACCGCGGCGGAGGTAGAAGAAAAAATAAAATTATTTCAGGAAGTGTTTGATGTGCAGCCCGATTGCTCTGCATTTGAGCTGGAAAGGGCGGCCCGCACTTCCGTTGCTCTGGACCGGTTGGTACAGCAGTATCATTTAGGCGCTGTGGCTTATTATCACAAAGGAGAAGGCAATGCGCAAAATGAAGATACCATGAGTTCAGTAATCCTGGGCAATTCCCTGCTTACCGCTCAGGGGGTGCCGGTGGCGGGAGAGTATGAAATTAAAAATGCACAGGCGATGAAAATCATGGACAGTTTTGGAGTGGGCGGATCGTTCACTGAATATTATGCGATGGATTATACAGATGATGTAGTGCTGATGGGCCATGATGGGCCAGGGCATCTGGCGATTGCAGAAGGAAAAATAAAAGTAAAACCTCTGCAGGTATATCATGGTAAAGTAGGAAACGGGTTGTCGGTTGAGATGTCAGTACGGCATGGAGCGGTTACTCTGTTATCGGTTATGGAAACGCGCGATGGAAAAATACAATTCCTGATAGCAGAAGCCGAATCGGTTCCCGGCCCGATACTGGAAATCGGCAATACCAATAGCCGTTACCATTTCACTATAGGCGCCCGTCGTTTTGTGGAAGAATGGAATCGCCACGGCCCTGCCCATCACTGTGCCGTGGGAGTGGGACATATTGCTTCAAAAATTAAAAAACTCGGTGCTTTACTGAATATAGAAACCATTCAGGTGTGTTGAGGAAAAGAGATGTTATTATAAAATATTAGGAAATATCTTTTATGAGGAAACTTTTATTTTCTGACGACCTGCCTGATCTGTTTTTCAGGATTAAGGTTTTATGTGTAAAAAAGTTTTTACGATTTCTGCTTCTGCCATCCATCGTCTTTCTGTCCTGGTGCGGTTGCAGCAAAAAGATTGCTGTGGTAAAGAAAGCTGATGCGTCTGATATACAAACGCTCAGAGCCGGCTTCCTGAATCCGCCCGATTGGGCGCGGCCGGGGGTGTACTGGTATTTTATGGATGGGAATTTGTCGGAACAGGGAATGACAAAAGACCTGGAATCTATGGCCAAGGCGGGTATTGGATACGTTACTTTTTTGGAAGTGAATGTGGGAGTGCCGCGTGGTAATGTTGACTTTTTGAGCGACCGCTGGCTGGCATTATTTGCGCATGCGGAAAAGGAATGTCGCAGGCTGAATATTGGGATGACGCTGGGCATTGGTCCGGGCTGGTCGGGCAGCGGCGGGCCCTGGGTGAAGCCGGGTGAGTCTATGCAACATCTGGTTTTTTCTTCAGTGACGCTGGAGGGGGGAAAAGGGAGTCAAAAGATTGTGCTGCCAGCACCCTTGCCTGTGAAACCTTTCTTTGGGGAAGGGGTGTTCACGCCGGCTTTAAAAAAACAATGGCTGGATTTTTATGAGGATGTGGCGGTACTGGCATTTCCGCAACCTGCTGATACGACACTTATCAGGGATATTTATGAGAAAGCGTTGTATTACCGTGCGCCTTTTTCTTCGGTTGCCGGAGTGAAGCCCTACCTGCTGTCAACAACTGCTGAAGCTTATCCTGATCGTGTGTCCGTATCAAAGAATGATATTATTGATCTTACTGACCTGCTTCAGTCTGACGGTACGGTAAGTTGGGAGGTGCCATCAGGTAACTGGGTGATTATGCGCTTTGGTACGCGTAATAACGGCGCTGTTACCCGCCCTGCACCTTTTCCGGGATTAGGATTTGAAGCGGATAAAATGGATACGGTGGCTTTGAATGCACACCTGGACGCGTATACCGGAAGAATCTTTAAAAAAATTGGAAAACCGGCAAAGCCGAATGAAGGGGGATTGAAATTTCTGCACATGGACAGTTGGGAAATGGGTGCGCAAAACTGGACTAAAAATATGCGCGGAGAGTTTATAAAAAGAAGGGGCTACGACCCTCAGCCTTTTTATCCGGTATATCATGGCGTGGTAGTTGAAAGTCCGGAGATCAGTGAGCGGTTTTTATGGGACCTGCGGCAGACCGCACAGGAATTAGTGCTGGAATATCATGCGGGGCAGGTAAAAAAATACAGCCACCGTCACGGACTAAAATTGTCAATAGAACCTTACGATATGAACCCTACCGCCGATCTGGAATTGGGCGCCATTGCCGATGTGCCTATGAGTGAATTCTGGAGTAAAGGCTTTGGCTTTAATACCTCGTTCAGTTGTATTGAAGCCGTTTCGCTTGCTCACGTTAACGGGCAACCGTTGGTGCCGTCTGAGGCCTTTACTGCCCAGGGAAATGAAGCCTGGAAACAGTATCCGGGCGTGATGAAAGCGCAGGGCGACTGGGCTTTTGCAATGGGTATCAACCGGCTGGTTTATCATACTTTTCAGAGCCAGGTTCTGGACGACAGCCTCCGTCCGGGTATGACTATGGGACCTTATGGGGTTCACTGGGACAGAAATCAAACCTGGTGGTCCATGGCTGGGGCGTATCATAAATATATTGCGAGGTGCCAGTTTATGCTGCAGCAGGGGAAGGCGGTAGCAGATGTTCTGTACCTTACTCCCGAGGGTGCGCCCCATGTTTTTCTTCCCCCTTCTTCGGCCTTGAGTGGAGAAGAACCTATGCGCGACAGGATGGGCTATAATTTTGACGGCTGTGCTCCGGGGCAGTTATTTAACGCAGGTGTAAAAGATCATGCAATCGTATTTCCCGGAGGGGCATCCTATAAGTTATTGGTGTTACCGGATGTAAAAACCATGACCCCGCGATTGCTGGAGAAAATCGGCCGGCTCATAGAAGAAGGCGCCGTTGTAGTAGGAGCGCCGCCGGTGCGGTCGCCGGGGCTGGAAGGCTATCCCGATTGCGATGAACAGGTAAAGCGGATGTCTACTGCAATCTGGGGTGGGTTGCAGACGCCTTCGGTATATAGTGAACGACAATATGGGAAAGGAAAAATTATATGGGGAGCTGGAATCAGTACAGGATCAGACCGGCTTTATCCTTTATATAGTGTAACAGCGCAGATTTTAAAAAACCTGCAGGTGCCGGAGGACTTTGAATGGGCGGGTGATTTAAGATATTCACACCGGACTTCGCCGGAGTATGATGTCTATTTTGTGGCAAATAAGGCAGAGGAGAAGACTGAGGCGGAATGTGTTTTTAGAAGCGATAAGGGAAAGCCCGAGTTGTGGGATCCTTTAACCGGAACCATCAGACCCCTGACTGCATTCAGCCAGGCCGATGGGCAAACCACCATTCCTTTACAATTTGAACCACATCAGAGCTTCTTCATTGTTTTCAGGAAATCAGGAGGACGCCAGGTCAATTCCAAAAAGGAGAATTTTCAGTTAGCCACTGAACTTACAGCATTAGAGGGCGACTGGACGGTATCCTTTGATCCGAAATGGGGCGGGCCTCCTTCGGTTGTATTTGACCGTTTGCAGGACTGGACTACCCGCCCGGAAAACGGGATAAAATATTACTCAGGAACGGCTGTTTACCGGAAAGGGTTTCAGTTGCCTGTAGCACCCAATGTGGAAAAGAATCAGCGCCTGTTGCTTGATGTAGGGGAAGTGCATCATATGGCAAGGGTGAAACTGAACGGCAAAGAACTGGGCGTAGTATGGACGGCGCCCTGGCAGGTAGACATAACGGACGCGGTTAAACGGGGAGATAATGAATTGGAGATAGAGGTGGTGAACTTATGGCCCAATCGGTTGATCGGCGATGAGCAATTGCCGGACGACGGAATTCAAAAGGGCCAATGGCCCGAATGGTTGATGCAGAAAAAACCCCGCTCCAGCGGCAGGTATACGTTTACAACCTATAAGCATTATACAAAAGATTCGCCGTTGATAAAGTCGGGATTGATCGGGCCGGTGAGGATCATGAAGAGGGGAGGATAGTTGAAGTGAATAATTGAAGGATTTTGTAAATGTGGAAAAAAGGGCATATTTTCAATTTGTTGAATAGCCTTTTTTGAAAAAAGACACTTGATATATGCCCTTCGTACCACTGCCTGAACATCTGCCTGGAGTGACCGGATTATTAGAATCCCGGAAAGATACCGCTCAGCCTATCCGGGAGTTAACTCAAATACTATTGCGGGGACCTTCTACTTTATCAGAAGGAGAACGGGAGTTGATCGCTTCCGTTGTTTCCAACGGCAATGAATGTACGTTTTGTACCACAGCGCATTCCACTACCGCAGACCGGCTGCTGGGCGATCCCGAAATCTCAAAAAGAGTGAAAGAAGATATTCATACCGCCCCGGTAAGCGATAAGATGAAAACACTTCTTGAGATTGCTTCCCTGACAAGAATCAGCGGTAAGCGCGTTACTCCTGAAAGTATTGAAAATGCAAGAGCTGCGGGCGCTACGGATAATGAAATTCATGATACGATATTAATCGCCGCCTTATTTTGCTTATATAACCGGTATGTGGACGGTATGGCAACTTCGCTTCCCAATGAAGACGGATATTATGAAGTTTTAGCGGATAGGCTGATCAATCACGGCTACATGAGATTGCCGCAGGGATACGATCATTTAAAAAAAGATCCAAAGACAAAATAATGTATTTAAAATGAAGAATATAATAGCCTTCTTTTTAATAGTTCTTTCCGCTCAGGCATTTGCACAGGAAACAAGGATAACGGGCAGGATCACCGATGCGGCTTCCGGAGAACCGCTATCGGCGGTCAGCATTCATGTTAAAGGAAAACTCATCGGAACCGTTACCGGGGAAGACGGCCAGTTTCGGCTTACCGTAAACAACCTTGCCTTACCATTTACTATTCTTCTATCTTCCATCAACCACGGACAGGAAGATGTGGAGATCACCCGGGATAACCAATCGGTTATTATAGCCCTTTTACCCAAAGCCGCTTTACTCAATGAGGTGGTGACCGCTGCTTCAAGAGTACAGGAAAATATTCTTCGTTCGCCTGTAACGATTGAAAAGATGACTTTGAAGGATATCAGGGAAAACCCATCTCTGACTTATTATGATGGCCTGCAAAAGATAAAGGGAATAGAAATGGTTACCAGCAGCTTAACCTACAAACAGGTGAATACCCGCGGCTTCAATACCACCGGAAATTCGAGGTTTCTTCAGATGATAGATGGGGTAGATAATCAAACGCCTGGTCTGAATTTTGCTGTGGGCAATTTGTTTGGCGCTTCAGATATTGATGTAGAAAGTGTAGAGGTTATTCCGGGCGCTGCTTCTGTTCTGTATGGACCGATGGCGTTTAACGGGGCGTTACTGATCCGCACCAGGGATCCGTTTCAATATCAGGGATTATCCGTCCAGGCTAAATCCGGACTGAATCATATCGGCGAGTCGGGGGTTGGCGCCAGGGGCTTGTATGATTTTTCTCTGAGATATGCCAAAGCCTTTAAGGACCGGTTTGCATTTAAAATTAATGCCTCTTATCTTGGAGGAACAGACTGGTACGCGATGAATTATACGGATGTAAGTGCACAAACGCCTCCTGAAAAGCGGGGTCCTGATAATCCGGGGCGAGATGCTTTAAATGTTTATGGAGATGAAGTCTCACGGACATTATCCGGCATAGGACTTGTTTCCAGAACAGGTTACGAAGAAAAGGATCTTATGAACTATCAGGTGTACAGTTTGAAAATAAATGGAGCGCTCCATTATCGTATCACCAATAATCTGGAAGCTGTTTATCAATATAATATAGGGAAAGGAACAGCAAGTTATACGGGTAGCAGCCGTTTTGATCTCAATAATTTTGTACTTCAGACGCATCGCATTGAATTTAAAGGAAGCAATTATTTCCTACGAGGCTATATGGTCTCGGAAAACTCCCAAGATTCATACAATACGCGATCATTAGCACAATTTATCAACCGTGGCTGGGTGCAGGATTTAGACGGGAAGGTGGTTAGCGCTGATCAGGCAGATGATATCTGGTTCACCAGATACGAAGAAGCGTATAAGGGTTCAATATCCGGAATTATAGCGGGTCACAACCAGGAAGCGAGGGCTTTTGCAGACAGAGGAAGGCTCTTACCTGGAACGATCCAGTTTAACGAAGCAAAAGAAAAGGCCATTCATGATTATGGATTGAATGGCGCCGGAGTGTTCAGCAATAGTAAATTTTACCATACCGACGGGCAATATGATTTCAGTAATTCGATAAAAATATTTGAACTGTTAACCGGTGCAAGTTTCAGGTATTACGACATGTTTACCAATGGTAGTTTGTTCGACGATAAAACGAATAAGGTGACTATAAAAGAATATGGCGCTTTTGTGCAGGCGGCAAAAAATATGCTGGATGATAAATTGAAGATAACCGCCTCCATTCGTTATGATAAGGATGAAAATTTCGTGGGAAATTTTACGCCGCGTTTTTCAGCAGTATACAGTGTTGCGAAAACCCATCATTTCCGCGCTTCTTATCAGACGGGTTTTAGAAATCCCACCCCGGTTGACCAGTTTATTAAATTGAATGTGGGGCCGATAACCATTTTAGGCGGCGCTCCCAAAAACAGTGCAGGGATGCAGGTATATGAAAACTCCTTCACTGCCGGATCCGCAGGCGCTTTTGGAGCGGCTTTCGGTAGTGCGATGGCAGGAGGAACCTCATTCCCCGACGCGGTGGCAGGCAATAAAGATCTTTTGCAAAAATCAGACGTAGCTTATATAAAACCCGAGAAGCAAAAGGCATTTGAGGTAGGATACAAGGGGTTGTTTCAAAATAAATTTTTGGTGGATATTAATTACTATTATAGCGCTTATACAAATTTCATCTTAAATACGGTGGTCATTCAGCCCCAACACGATGTGCATGGAGGTGATGGCACCATTAATTTTGAAGCAGCTGCCGATATCCTGAACGGCGACATCCACGCGTTCCAGTTATTTACCAATGCGCCGGATAAAGTTTCCTCTCAGGGGATATCCGGAGGACTCACTTATATTTTTAATAAGGGCTATAATCTGGGAGGCAACCTGACCTGGGCCTCTTTTAATCTGCGCAATGCCAATCCCGATAACATTGCAGCGTTCAATACTCCGGAATACAGCAGCAATCTTTCATTTAGAAACAGTAATGCGTTTAAAGGCTTTGGATTTGAGATTGCATGGCATTGGCAGAGTGCTTTTGACTGGTATGGCGCATTTGCTGAAATGATGCCCGGACGCATCAGTTCGTATTCTCTCTTTGATCTGCAGATTAATAAAAAACTGCCAAAGATACATTCCACCATAAAGCTGGGTTCCTCCAATATATTTAACAAGAGAGTGTATCAGGCTTATGGTTCTCCTGCAGTCGGGGCTATTTATTATGTGGCAGTTACTTTTGAGGATCTGTTGAAATAAGGATACTCCGTAATGAGATTTACGCTGTTTCATAAAATATCCTGATGGAAAAATTTAAAATTGAAAAATGAACTCTAAAGAGAAGGGAATTTCCTGGTATAATATTTTTCTTTTTGCCGTTTGTTTTTTAAGTACTGCATTTGGTGGCGCTGTATCAACGCTGATGTCGGTGTACCTGCCCGAAGTACTGAAAGACTTTTCGGACAATAAAACCCTGGATGAATTAAATGATATCAGTGCCTATATCAATTCGGTTTTTGTTTATGGATGGGCAATTGGCGGTTTTACCTGGGGAATAATCAGCGATCGGATGGGAAGAAAAAAGTCGCTGTTGTATTCTATTGCTCTCTTTGGCATTTCTACTGTGCTTACCGGATTAATGAACCATTGGTGGGGTATTTTTGTTTGCCGTTTTTTAAGTGGTTTCTGTCTGGGTGGTATTTTGGTGATTACATTGACCTTAGTCAGTGAGGTATGGCCAACACCCGGCAAAGCAATTATTATTGGTATTTTATCTATTGCCTTTCCGGTAGGAATTTTTTCTGCCGGAATGATCAATTATATGGTAGCTTCCTGGAGACACGGATTTTTTGTTGGCTTTATTCCTTTACTCATTGCTGTTATCAGCGTTTTCTTTTTAAAAGATTCATTTGCCTGGCAGGAGCATCAGGCAAAAAGATCAGAGGGAGTAAGAACTTCCTTGCTTTCAAAGGAGATGCGAAACCCTCTCGTTTTCGGGTCCCTGATCTTTGGTTTGGTACTGATTGGACTGTGGGCCATTTTTTTATGGTTGCCAACCTGGATTCAAAGTATTATAATGCATTCTGATGGACATAAAGAACGGGGACTGAGCATGATGGTTTTAGGAGTAGGTGGTTTAGTCGGTGGTTTTTTGTCAGGCTGGCTGGTGAATTTTGCCGGAGTCCGAAAAACATTACTGGTATGCCTTTCAGTATGTGCTTTATTTTCGTTTCTTTTATTTAAAACCAATCCGGTTTTCGGTGCTGTGATTTACGCGGAGATTATTATTCTCGCTCTTTTCTTTGGTGTCAGCCAGGGCGTTTTGTCTGTTTATATACCGCATTTGTTTCCCGTTGAAATCCGGGCATCTGCTACAGGGTTCTGTCTGAATATTGGAAGAATTATTACAGCTACTGCCGTTTTGTTTATAGGAATTCTGGTGACTGCACTTAGAGGATATGGTAATACTATCTTTGTTTTTTCTCTGGTTTTTGTAATAGGATTACTTATTTTACTGTTTACTAAAGATCAGCCTGATAGCTTTACAATGGAAATGAAGGAATTAGATGTGAAGAGTCTTAAGTCAGAGATTAACTGATCAGAGAAGCATGTTTAAAATGATCACAAAAGTAAAACCAATACCAGATGGCATATATACATTTACCGGTGGATTTCCAGGAATAAGAGGTCCGATGGCTTTTAGATCTGAGACTTCGTATCAGCGGCACTGAGATGCAGCAGGATAGAGCAGGATGTTTGACATGGTTTTAAATATTATATTGCCACATTATTTTCTTTTTGAGATATACACGTTAACGATTGAAACGATAAAAGTTTGATGAGTCATAAAAATGAAAAAAGATCAGGTATCGGATCTCTTATAATATTCTCTTTTTATTCATTATTCCTGCTATTGTACTTCGCTTTCCCTGCTTTGGCAGGTGAGGTTGAAATGAGTGATCCCCAGCCACCACATTGGGTTTGGCAATTGCTTGGCAGACTTCACCCTCTTGCTGTACATTTTCCGGTAGGATTAGTTGTGGTAGTCTGGCTAATGGAACTACTGACGTGGAGGAGAAAGTCTAATGATTTTGCTCCTGCCATTAAAATAATAATGGTGATGGCCACTATATCAGCAGTGATTTCTGTAATATTCGGATTGCTCCTGATCAGTACAGAAGATTATGGCGGTGATTTACTTAACGTTCATCAGTGGACGGGTATAGCCACTGCATTATTGGCAGCCATTACCACATATGCTTATTTCAAATTCTCCCGGCGCTTTCAAAAGATTGGACTTACACTTACAGTAGTAGTCGTTACCGTTGCCGGACATTATGGGGCATCCCTCACCCACGGGGAAGATTATTTGACCGGTGTATTACCTGTTAGCCCATCGGAATTTGCTGTAAACCAACCTACCTTCGTTTTGGCCAATCAGTCTGGCCCGCTGAATGAAACTCAGATCCAGGAGTTGAATTTTCAGATACGGAGTATTTTTGCACATAGTTGTACTAACTGTCATGGAGAGGCGAAGAAGAAGGGAGATTTGCGGCTGGATTCTAAAGAAGCAATCTTTAAAGGAGGAGAAAATGGCGCTATCCTGGTAGCGGGAGACCCTGGCAAGAGTGATCTTGTTAGAAGAATTAAACTACCCAGAAGCCATAAAGAGGCTATGCCTACCAAGGGAAAAGGATTAACTCCCGCAGAGATTGCTACGATAGAGTATTGGGTAAAACAGGGCGCACCATGGCCGACAGGTGAACTTAAAAGTATTTTTCGTGTGGCAGCCTTAGCGCCCCGAAATCCCGAAATTCCCATGATTACGGAGAATCTCACCAGTCCTGTTGATCTTTTTGTGAATGATTATTTTAAGAAACACCATATTGAGTGGAATAAAAAGGTGGATGATCGTACCTATATGCGCCGGGTATATCTTGATATTACCGGCTTGTTGCCCGAACCTTTTGCTATTGATGATTTCGTAAAAGATACCAGGAGCGATAAGCGGGAAGCGCTGGCAGCAGACCTGCTGAGCCGCAAAGATGCTTATGCCCAGCATTGGCTTACTTTTTGGAATGATGCATTGCGAAATGATTATACAGGAACCGGATACATTACGGGAGGACGATATGATATCACCCGGTGGTTATATACTTCATTACGGGATAATAAACCTTATGATGTTTTTGTGAAAGAGCTGATAAGCCCTGACGAAAATTCAAAGGGTTTTATCGCCGGTATTAAATGGCGCGGCACCATCAATGCAAGTCAGCGTACGGAAATGCAGGCGGCGCAAAATGTGGCACAGGTATTCCTCGGACTGAACTTAAAATGCGCCTCCTGTCATGATAGTTTTACCAGCGATTGGAAATTAGAAGATGCTTATGGTTTTGCCAATATTTTTGCCGAAAGCGCCTTAGAGATTAACCGGTGTGATAAACCCACCGGAAGAATGGCGCCTACCCGAATGCTTTATAAAGAGTTGGGTGAAATAGATTCCACCGTTATTCCCCAGGAAAAATTGAAGCAGCTGGCAGCCTATCTCGTACAGCCTAAGAATGGACGGATATACCGTACACTTGTTAACCGTATTTGGGCGCAACTGATGGGGCGTGGTATTGTGGAGCCCCTGGATGAAATGGATCGGGAACCCTGGAGCCAGGATCTGTTGGACTGGCTGGCATCCGATTTTGTGGTGTCCGGCTATGATATTAAAAACCTGATTTACAAAATCGTAACTTCAAAAACTTATCAGTTACCCTCGGTGGGCATTAAAGAAGCTGAATTAATAGTGGCTCCGGATTATGTGTTTACGGGAATGTTACGGAGAAGGCTAACTGCAGAACAGTTTAGTGATGCTGTAAGTCAGGCCATTCAACCGGTGTATGGAGACAGTTCGGTAGTATATAAACTGTTTCCTGAAGAGATAAAGTCTGCGATTCCTTTTCCCCGTGCTTCATTAGTGAAAAATGACGAATACCTTACGGCTCTGGGGCGACCCAGCCGCGAAACGGTTTCTACGAGCCGGTTGTCGCAGGCTAATTTGTTACAGGCGCTTGAACTAACCAATGGGGATCGTTTTAATCAGGCTTTGAAACTTGCAGCCGCGAAATGGAAAAAAGAATATCCTGATATTGAAAACATGATCACTGAAATATACCGGAGTGCATTAGGCAGGGAGCCTGTTTCGGGGGAGCGTTCGGTAGCGGAAAAAGCATTGGGAAAAGCACCGGATGAGGCGGCAGTTCAGGATCTCTTATGGGCCTTAACACTGCATCCGGAATTTCAATTGATTTATTAAGATTGGAAATGCCGATTTGATATGACAATAAAAAATGAAGGAATGAAAGCCAATTGGAGCAGAAGAGATTTTATTAAACAATCCGGCGCTGCCACGCTTGCGGCAATAGCAGCGGGGGCTCCGGTGGCGGGGCTGCTTAGTGGATGTGGTAAAGATAAAAATAGCGGAACAGTTTCTGCCGATACAGTAATTTTATTGTGGCTGGCGGGCGGGATGGCGCATACTGAAACTTTTGATCCAAAAAGATTTACGCCGTATGAAAAAGGGATGCAGGGCGACAGGGTATTAAGCACTTTTCCATCTTTACCCACCATCCTTGACGGAATTCATTTTTCTGAAGGCTTGCAGGGCATCGGGAGTGTAATGGATAAAGGCACTTTAATCCGATCGTATGTGGCTGCGGATATGGGACATATCCTTCATTCCCGCCATCAGTATCACTGGCATACCTGTTACGAACCGCCACAAACCGTTGCTGCTCCGCATATAGGTGCGTGGATAGCAAAAGAGCTGGGCCCTAAGAATCCGGTAATTCCCGCGTTTATTGATATAGGACAGCGCATGAATGTAGGAGAAGCAGAGGAGTTGAAAGCCTTTCATACAGCGGGTTTCTTAGGCAACGAATTTGGTCCGTTTTTCATTCCTGATCCACGTCAGGGACTGGAGAGTGTACGCCCTCCTGTGGGTATGGATGCGAGACGTTTTGAAAAACGAAATAAATTGTACAATGAGCTGATCAGCAATAGCGTGTTGGGCGATATGGGCAGCGACTATCAGAAGGAATCCCTGAAGCGGTCAATGGAGCAGGCTTATATGTTGCTCAACTCACCCGAGGCCAGGGCTTTTGATCTGAGTCTGGAGCCGAAGGAGGTGTATGACGTATACAATACCGGTCGTTTTGGCTTGGGGTGTTTACTGGCAAAAAGACTTACAGAACAGGGGGCAAGGTTTATTAGTGTTACCACCGAGTATGAACCTTTTATGGGATTTGATACTCACGAGAACGGACATACGCGAATGGTGGGGATGAAAAAAATGGTGGATGGACCAATTACACAGTTGGTAAAAGACTTAGATAAAAGCGGTCATCTTGAGCGTACGCTCATCGTTGTAGCCAGTGAGTTCAGTCGTGATATGATGGTAGAAGGCAGACCTGATGCTAAAGTGCAGGAGCAGGTTAATCAGCCGGATATCCTGCACGATATGAAATTTTACGGAATGCACCGCCATTTTACCGATGGCTGTTCCATTCTTATGTTTGGAGGTGGAATAAAAAGAGGTTTTGTATATGGGAAGACGGCCGATGAGCGGCCTTGTAAAACCATTGAAAATCCGATAAAGATTGATGAAGTACATCAAACCATTTATCATACACTGGGTATCTCCCCCGATACTAATTACGAGGTGGAAAAGCGGCCTTTCTATACCACTCCTGACGGGAATGGGAAAGTAGTGAAGGAATTACTGATCAAAGTATAAGGAAAAAGATTTTTCCGAAATATTTGGATACTCAATAAATATTTAGTTACATTTATCCTAACGTTAAAACCTATTCCGTTCCTTTTCTCTGATTACACCTTAATATCCAATAAGGTCCTGTGACAAAACAGATTTTATTGCTAACGAATCTGGATAAACACCATTGGACGAGATTAAAGCTATATTGCTTTTTGTATTTCTTCCTTTCTCCACTCAGGGACAACAGGATGAAATTACCCAATTCCTCCGCAAATCGCAGGTTGTGGACTCCATTCCTTCGAATCCGCACTCAGGCAGTCGTTTTCTCTTCCATACTCCGGATAGCGTTTATTATTTTTATTACTTTACTTCGGGCGTTTGTAAACTGCAGATCCTCAGAGGAGATACAATACAGATTCAAAAAATCAGTAACCATCGAACGAATACTTCAGTTGTTCCTGATCTCCCGGTGGAAGCTCCACGAAAACATACCGACATTCACGGCAATGTGAGTTACGACTTCTTTTACCGATCGGCCATTGACACGCCGTATGCCGACAGGAATGTGATGCAACATACTTTGAGCACCAATCTCTACACCACTATCAGAAATGAATTGCCGGTGGTTATACAATTGAACGTCAGAAAAAGCAACTCCTATCTGTTTAAGAACTACGTGGATGCTAATATTCAGTTTGATGGAACGGCTTACCGCTCACTTACCAAACAGCGGCTTAAAACGCAAGCCATTTCTTTACTGAAACAGAAATCTCCTGAACAGGAATTGCAGAACGCACTTCAAAAACTTTACGCAATCCGTCAGCAATTGGAATCCTGGCTGCTGGATGGAAGACAGTTACAACGGGCTATTGAAAGTCGCCAGGCACTTTTGAAAGACCTGACCGACCTGAATTCGCTTGAATGGGCCGGAGGTGACAACGGAAGGCAACTATTAATGGATTCCATACAAAGAAGAAGAGAAAATTTGGCGCTACATCATTACCAGGATTATCTTAATAAGGTGCGGCAAAACAAAGGTTCCATTAAATCCCTCAGGCAATCTTATTCGAAGATACAAAACGAGGTGTCCGGATTGGCATTAACTGACAAACAGGAAAAAGCCATCGCATTTTTAAATGAATATGCAGATAAAAACAAACGATATAAGGAGTACAACAGGAAGATAGATTCTCTGCAGGAAAAATACCAATCGGCAAAGCAAGCCCTGCAGCAAAGAAAGGATTCCGTTACATCCATTATTGACGGTACAGCAAATCCAGCCGCTTTAAAACAGTTTATGAAAGAATACAGGTTGGATAGTCTGAAAATATACCGAAGGATGAATCATTTATTGTCCATTAAAAAACTGGCTGTCGGCCGAACAAACGTGGACTATTCGGAGCTTACTGTCAAAAACATCAGTGTTACCGGCATTAATACGGAATACTACAACCGCTTCTATTTTGCAGCGGCGGCGGGTACAGTGGATTACCGGTATCGGGATTTCATTGTAGCAGGGATACCTAAGCTGCCCCAATACCTGACGTTGGTAAGAGCAGGGCTCGGTGATATCGCCGAAACGGGCATCACGGTTACGGTGTACCGGGGCAAAAAACAAGCTACCTGGTTTAACGATCAAAACCGCCCCGGCGTAAGTTCCGTTTTTGGAATAGCGCTGGAAACCCGTTATCGAATGGACAAGAATAATTTTATCGTCGCCGAAGCGGCGAAATCTTCTTACCCCGGATTTGTTCCACTACAGAACAGTAACGCGGCCACAGGTAAACCTTTGCGTTTATCGGACCGAAGCAATGAAGCTTACAGTGTTCAGCTCTTTTCTAATTTTCCTTCTACCCAAACCCGGTTATACGGCCAGTATAAAAAACTGGGAATAAATTTCCAGTCTTTTAACATTTTCAATTACAACGCCAACTACCATGTGTGGCATGTCCGGGGTGATCAGTATCTCCTAAAAAGAAAACTATTCATTTCCGCGTCGGTAAAAACAAATGAATACAATTCTCCCTACGCCATTTACCGGTATAAAAGCAATACTCTGTTTACAACGGTGCAGGCCACCCTCCGGTTAAAAAAATGGCCCGTTCTTTCCACGGCTTACATGCCTTCTTCCCAACTGTATAAAACCGGGAATGATATCATAGAAACAAGGTTCAGTACCCTGATGGCGTCGGCGAATTATATGTTCAAGGCAGGCAGATATTATATGTACTCAATGGTAATGTATAATAAATTCTTTAACGACAGGGACCAGCAACAGTTTATGTATTACAATGCTTCTAACTGGCTCCTCAACCTTAGCATGATGCACGAGGCTTTCAGCTTGAATACCACTGCCGGGCTGAGCTATAACGCAGATTACCGGTTGCATACCCTTGACGAAGGGTTTCAATACAGGTTTAATAAATGGCTACGCGCAGGAAGTGGATTGAAGTGGAATGTGTTGAATACGACCACCCATGCTATCGGTTATTATGGAAATATGAAACTACTATTACGTAAACTGGGAGAATTTGATCTGTCGTTTGATCACGGATTTTTGCCCGGACTGAACAGCGGCTTGTTGCCCAACAACATGGGCCGTATTATTTATTTCAAAACATTTTAGAGCAGATGAAAAATCGAATTAAAATAATCGGAATAATGATAACAAGTGTTTTCACTATCGGATTCTGTGCTGCTCAAATATTGATCAGTCCCCAAATTCCGCCACAGGGGTTGATGCAAAAAAAGCAGTTGTGGAATATCATGGTTGTCAACAATAGTGGAACGCCTCAGCCGGTCCGGGTACAGATGTTGCTGACCAATCCGGCTACGGGAGAAAAATTATTGAATGGCGTCAGCAGGGTGGTGGTAATACCGATGGGCGCTACCGCCCTGCGGGAAGATGATTTTGCTCCTGTGCAGTATAATTATTCCGGCGCCTATTCCCTGTCCGACAGAAATACCGGCGATTTGATGATGGCAGGAAATTACATGATATGCTATTCTTTGATGGAGGCAAATCCCAAGGCGGAGATGCTGCTTGCGGAAGAATGCGTGCCTACTGAGGTAGCGCCGCTTAGCCCGCCGCAGTTGATAACGCCGGCCGATACTTCTGAACTGGAAACCAGCTATCCTTCCTTTAACTGGATACCCCCTGCTCCGTTGACGATGTTCAGCGATTTAAAATACGAACTGTTGGTTACCGAAGTGAAGGAAGGGCAGCATGCGCATGAGGCCATTCAGAGGAATGCCCCTTTGTATATCCAACGCTACCTCAGCGCTCCTTTTCTTTTATACCCCTCATCTTATAAAGCCTTAGAAGCAGGCAAAAAATATGCCTGGCAGGTGATTGCAAAAAGCGGAAATACCTATTCGCAAAAAACCGAGACCTGGACCTTCCATATCAAGGAGGAATCAACGGCTCGATTGATTGACGGCGGCGTTTACACTAAACTGAGTCGGGGATACGATGCTCATTCGTATATCTGCCGGGGCAACATGCGGTTTGAATACTTTAATGAATCCGGCGATACTACGGCTGCCGTAAATATATACCGGGTTCAGGAGGACCGCCGAACGCCGGTAGATCAACGGACGGTACCGCTGAAGCAGGGACAGAATTTCATTGAATTCAACATTCGCAATAATGGGAAATATTCCGACAGACAGGTTTTTGTTCTGGAGATACTGAACAGCCGAAGAGAGCAATGGAACCTGAAATTCAAATATCTAAAGAAGGATTGAGAAAAAAGCATAATTAAAAAATTAATTTCTAACGATAAAACACCGGCAAATGATTGGTCGCTTTTTGCAAAAACACCATAAAGGCGCGGCATCGGTACTATTGTCCGTATTCTTTTCACAATGGTGGTTGTCTTTGTTCGCCCTGGATATGTCACCTCTTTCTATATCTCCAACTCCAGCTAAAGGAACAGGCCAACCGCTTTTCTATATTCAAAATCCTTTATCGGGAGATAAAAAGTTGGCAGTTTTTCCCGAAACCCATCAGGTCGGGGAAGCCGGCAGAGGGACTAAGAACCCTGACGCATTTAACACACAAAGTCATGCGGGGCCTGGTCCCGGCCAACCCGAAATGGAATCTTTCAGGAATTTAAGTGTGGATAATATGGTAGACTTGTTTTCCGGCGACTTCTCTTATGCCATCCCTTTGTTGGATGTTGGCGGCTACCCGTTGAATATTCACTACCGGAGCGGGATCACGATGGATCAGGAAGCAGGCTGGGTAGGCTTGGGCTGGAACATTAATCCGGGCGCCATCAGTAGAAATATGCGGGGGCTACCGGATGATTTTAATGGGGAAGATGAAGTTATTAAAGTGAATTCAATGCGCCCTAACTGGACGGCGGGCGGAAATGTGGGCCTGGGCATCGAATTATTCGGAAAAGAATTATCCAATCTGGATTTGGGTTTGAATGGTTCTCTCTATTACAATAATTACAAAGGGCTTGGACTTTCTGCCGGCGCCTCTCTCAGTCTTTCTGCTTCCGAAGGGGCAAAGGGATCCCTGACAGCAGGTTTGGGGCTGCAAACCAACTCTCAATCCGGAATAAGTATTTCACCTTCCTTTGACATTACGTTTAAAAACAAACTGGCAGATGCAAGTGGAATATTAACCAGCGGCTTTTCGGTAAACTCTTCTTTTAGCACCAGAGCCGGACTGCAGGCTCTAACCATCAGTTCAAAAGGATATCTGAAAAACAGAAGCGCTATCCTGAATAACAGGTATGCACAAGGGGGCGCTATTTCCGGCGACCTGGTTCAGATCTCCTTCGCGCACCAGGCCTACACGCCCTCCTCAAATATTGCATTTTCCAGCTATCAGTATTCCTTTAATTTAAAACCCGGCGCAGAATTCTTTGGAACGCATCCAAACATTTCCTTCGGTGGCTTTTACTCCCGCCAATACATAGCCGAAGGAGATCAAACACAGTCCTTCCCTGCCTACGGCTATCTGTATTTCCAAAAATCAAGAAACGTACCTAACGCCCTGCTCGACTATAATCGGGAAAAAGAACTAACCTATCACGTTGATCCGCCAACACCGCATATAGCGGTTCCATTTTATACCTACGATGTATACAGCATTTCAGCGGAAGGTTCGGGGGGTATGTTTCGCCCCTATCGGGGAGATATCGGATTTGTGAACGACGCTGAGATAAGAACCAGAAGCAGCGATGGCAGCTTATCGCTGGATTTGGGAACGGGTAACCTGGCACATGCAGGGTTTGATGTGCGGTTGAACAGCGCCAACACCATTAATTCCGTATGGAAAGCAAATAACCTGATGGCATTACAAATACCTTTTAAAGAATCCGACAGCAGTTTTGAGGCGGTTTATTTTAAAAATCCGGCAGAAAAATCCATCAGCCTGCAAAACTATTTTGAAAAAATAGGTGATACCGATCCTGTGATGGCCGTGATGAACGATTTTGACGATCCTGTACTTACGCCTTTCCTTCAACGATATAAAAACCTGCTTCCTGCCGGTAACAAAATAAAAATAGATTCTTCAAAAACATTGAAACTGAATCGCGACAAAAGAAGCCAGACAATCAGTTATCTGACCGCTGGGGAGGCCTCCCTGTTCGGATTAGAGAAGAATATCAGGAGCTTTCCCGTAAATACTTTTTTCGCCGGTAAATGTGAAGAAGAGCTATGTACCAGTCCCTGGCAGATCAATTGCAGTCATAAAATAATCCCTATCAACAGGATAACGCCGCTGAGGAAAAAACATCATCTCTCCGAAATAACGGTTTTAAATGCCGATGGAAAGCGCTATGTATATGGACTACCTGTTTATAATACGGTTCAAAAAGAAGTGAGTTTCAGCGTGGATCCGCAAACTGCCGACCTCGCCACCGGGCAGGCCCGCTATTCCGCGGGTGAAGATAATAGTGTACACAACAATAAGGGTAAAGATAATTTTTACTCAGCAGAACAATTACCCGGCTATGCTCATTCTTTTCTGCTTACGGGAATCGTATCAGCCGATTATGTAGACAAGACCGGAGACGGCATTACGGACGATGATATGGGGGATGCGGTTAAATTCAATTATACGCGCATCTATGGCGACGATATCCCCTTCAGATGGAGAACACCCTTTGCGGAAAATAAGGCCATATATCACGAGGGACTGAAAACAGATAACAGCGATGATAAAGCCAGCTACCTGTACGGTGAGAAGGAGATCTGGTATCTCCATTCGCTGGAATCGAAGACCATGATTGCCGCATTCATTTTAAACGATCCGGAAAAGGGAGAGACTCGTAAGGATGCGTTTGGCGCTAAAGGAGAGAATGGCGGCAGAGACGAACAGCAGGTCCTCAGATACCTCAAACAAATTGATTTATACAGCAAAGCAGATTTAATTAAAAATGAAACCAATGCCCGGCCCGTCAAGACCGTTCATTTTGAATACACCTATGAGCTTTGCGACGGGAATCCCTCCTCCGTTTCAGATGGCGGAAAACTGACGCTAAAAAGGATTTGGTTTACTTATAATAAAAACGACAAAGGCAGGAAAAATCCTTATGTTTTTTTGTATCATCCGGTAAATATTAAAAATAAAGTCTACGCGCCTGATCCTGCCTATAATCCCTCCTTCGATCCGAAAGGCTTTGACCGGTGGGGCGCATATAAGAATGCAGCAGATAATCCGGCCGGGCTGAGCAATTCCGACTATCCTTATACGCTGCAAACAGGAGAAAAAGATTGGGACAGCGCTAAGGCATCGGTAAATGCCGCCGCATGGACGCTCAGCGATATCATTGTGCCTGCAGGGGGGAGAATGAACATACAATACGAAGCTGACGACTATGCCTACGTGCAACATAAGAGAGCGATGCAGATGTGCACTCTCGTAGGCATGGGCGATGCCAACCAATTATCGGGGATCAGGCAAGAATTGTATGATAGCCGCGGAGGAGTAAACAACGACTTTCTTTATGCATTTATAAAAGTGCCCTCTCCAATTGAATCTGAAGAAGAGAGCAACCAGAAAAAAGAGATTCTGACAAAATATCTTGAGGGCGTTGAGAAGCTGTATTTTAAGATGCGGGTGACGATGCCATCGGATATCTATGGGGGTGGGGAGGAGCAGATAACTACTTATGCAGGTTATGAAGATTATGGCGTCACCGCCGATAAGAACATTATATGGATAAAGCTGAAAGGAACGGATCTTATAAAAGCAGGTAACGGCAATGCAAGTCCGCTTGCTAAAACAGCCATCCAAACCTTAAGGTTAAATCTTCCTTCAAAAGCCTATCCTAACTCCGATATGAACGGGGAGTTTGACGCGCTGGCAGTAGTGAAAGCCAGTGTTGCCCTGTTAGAAAACTTAAAAGAACTTTTTCAACAGTTTCCGGTACAGGCCAGAAGAAACGGATGGGCAAAGCATTTCAATCCGGAAAAATCTTTTATCCGCCTGAACAATCCTTTCTACAAAAAATACGGCGACGGACTAAGGGTAAAACGGATAACGATTTACGACAACTGGGCCGCGATGACCCATAATACAGAACAGGAGGCCACTTACGGAAAAGAATACACCTATACCACCATCAGAGAGATTAATGGCAAAACTTCGGAAATCAGCAGCGGAGTAGCGGGTTATGAGCCTATGGTTGGTAATGAAGAAAATCCTTTCCGCCAACCGATAGAATACGAGGAACAGATAGCGCCGTTGGCGCCGGTGAACAATATGTATTCCGAACATCCATTGGGGGAAGCCTTCTTTCCATCGGCGTCGGTAGGATACAGTAAGGTGAGGGTGCGCACGATTCATTTCAAAGATATTAAATCCGCCACAGGATGGGAAGAGTCGGAGTTTTACACCACGAAGGACTTCCCCACTATAGTAGAACATACACCGCTTGAAAAAAGAAAATACAGTTCGGAGAGTCTGCTGAATATTTTAAACCTGTATTCAAAAAAGTCCATAGCTTTTTCTCAGGGGTTTAAGGTGGAACTAAACGATATGAACGGCAAGCCTAAGGGAAACGCCTCTTACGCTGAAAACGATCCTTATAATCCTATCGCTTATACCAAATATTATTATAAGGTGGACGATGCGGGCAGGGATTTCCAACACTTAAACAATACGGTAGTAGTGATAGATTCGGCAAACGGCCATATCCATTCACAGGCGCAGATAGGAAAGGATATCGAAATAATGACCGATATGCGGCAGCAGGAGTTTATCTCCAGGGGCGCCAGTATGGAGTTTAACGTAGATGGCTTTATGATAGGTATCATTCCCGTCACGATTCCGATGCCCTGGACGCTGCCTCATTATGAGTTGAACCGTTACCGTTGTGCAGCCGTTACGAAAGTAGTACAGCGGTATGGTATTCTTGATAAAATAATGGTGTATGAAAAAGGAAGCCTGGTAACCACGGAAAATATTTTATACGACGGAGAAACGGGGGATGTATTGCTTACCCGTACCCAAAATGAATTTAACGATCCGGTTTATCAGTTTCAATATCCTGCTCATTGGGCCTATAGCGGTATGGGGGCGGCCTACGCCAATATCGGCGCGGTATTTAATGGCGTAAGTATTAAAGACGGAAAGATCATCCACAGCGGGGGATACAACAATATAGAACGTTATTTCGAAAGCGGAGATGAGATCATGGTAAGCGGGGGAGTGGAAAAGAAAGGCGAAGTCAATGGCGTAAACCCCTGTACCGGCTTTGGTGTATGTGATGTACCCGCCAATGCGCCCACCACTACTAAAAAGATATGGGCCGTGCATGCGGATAAACTGCTGCACAATACCCGCCTGAACGGAATCTATTTCCTGGATGAAAATGGAAGGTTTTTTACCGGTGAAATGAACAGCCTTAAAATACTTCGCAGCGGAAAACGGAATATGCCGGCTGTAAGTGTAGGAAGCATTACCAGTTTGGAAAACCCCCTGCAAAAATCAGGAAATCAGTGGAAGCTGGTTCTTGACAACAGCACTAAAGTTGTGCAAACCGCCGCTACCTCGTATACCGATATATGGCAGGTGGAGGATGCGAAATATAAACCGCTGAATATGACCGAGAAAAAGAATGCGTTGAAGAAGCTGGTATTAACCCCGGTGCCGGGATCGGCTTTTTCAATTAGTAATGATTATAGATTGAAAATTAAAGGAAAAAGAAATGTTGACAGATACCGTGCTTTTACTAATAGTCCCTATTTTGAAAGGTCGCAAAATGAGCCCAAAAAAACGTTTGACACCAGAGCCGCCCACGATCTTGAAAGCTGGCTGAAATTTGATTTTAGCAGTTTGCCTCCTGATGCTAATGTAATAAAAGCTGAATTAGCGCTTTATCAGCATTTGGGGACTCATGTGGAGAGCAGAGATAACGATTATGATGAAAAAAGAAACCACATAGCAACTAAACCGCATGTATATGGAGAAAACAATGGAAACGGTTCCCGTATTTACCTCGATTATAACACGTCCTTAGCCTCTTTGGATCCAACGATTCTTACAGACGAATCAGCTCTGACTAAAAATATCTTTAGCAATAATAACCTCAGCAACGTATATGTTTTTATACCAGCCACCCATAAGCAAAATAGTTTCCTGATTGATGCTAAGAATTTGGTACAATTAGTGAAAGGCAGAGAGGGAAATGATAATACCTGGTTAAGGCTGAAAAGAGATAAGGGGGGTAATGGTCATAATAGAGAATGTTTTTGGGCCACCGACGCTTATGGAACAAATTTATGGGATTGCACCGAGTATATGCCTCCTTTGCAGAATAATGGAGATGATATAGGGAGTGGTTTTGCAGACATCCAATTGAATATTGATCCGCCATGTTCCTCTTGCAGTGAGGTTTCTATTGGGTTCGGAAAGGAAAAGTGTTCAACAGCGCCCCGGCTCACCATCGAATATCTCTCCTGTGAATCAGGTTATACCCTCATTCAGGAATGTGATTCGTTCTATTGTGTAAGAACTTCGGCTATAGATACCTGTTTGTCACAAATTTCCGATACCGCTACCAATCCGTATCGCTGGGGAATACTGGGCAACTGGAGGATGGAGAAGGCGTATATTTATTCAGAAGAAAGGACCGAAAAGAACATCCCCGGTGATCATCAAACCAATATCCGCGAGTATGGAACTGTAAAAACTTTCAAACCATTCTGGGTGTTTAATAATACCCATATCATCCCGGGCCGGGATACGGTGAGATGGATTTGGAATTCACAATCCACCCAATTTAACAGGAAGGGTTTTGAATTGGAAAACAAGGATCCTCTGGGCAGGTATAATGCCGCGCAATATGGATATAACGAATCGCTGCCGGTGGCAGTAACGGAAAACGCAAGATACAAAGAGCAGGCTTTCGATGGGTTTGAAGATTATAGCTACGATAACGATAAGTGCAATACGGGAGCCTGTAAAATCCAGAATCATATAGATACAAAGTCCCTGAAAGAAAATGTTACCGATGAAGAAGCGCATAGCGGTAACTATAGCCTGGGTATTCCGACAGGGAGCAGCGTAGCCATGACTACGTTCCTCGAAGATACGATCCGGAATGCTCCTTTACCTAATCTCTATTTTAATATAGATACTTCGTTCAGAAGTACCATCAATAAGGTGGTAAATGGAGATGGATTGATGGCTTCGGTTTATAAACGTCCGGGATACAAGTATTACGAAGATAATTACGGATTGGAGAGATACAATTACAGTGGATTCCAGGTTCCCGTAGCAGTAGGCGTATATTATAATTTGAATATCAATTACGATATCCGAAAGGATGCGCAAAGGATGAAATTGGGGTTGAACCCATTGGATAATTTGTATAAAATAGTATGGGAAGGCTATCTGACCCTGCGAAAAAATCCAAACGGAATAACTGATGAAGAGGGCGCCTATAAATTTAGCGTTACGGCAAAGAATTCCTTTAAACTCTGGATTGATGACCGGTTGGTATTGAATGCCTTTCCCAATGATCCGGTTTATTATAACAATGTTAGCAATCCGGATTTGTACAGCCGGCCTGTGGAGCTACAACATGGTAAAGTGTATAAAATAAGGGTAGAGCATACCAACGGAGATAAGGATAACGGTTTGGCTTCCCTTAGCTGGATAAAGCCACTGACAACCACCCCAATAGTAATTCCTATTCAGAATTTTCATAGTTCCCTGAGTGATGCCGGGGAAGCCATCAAAAAAAATAATACAAAATGTATTAATCCGGAGGGGATCCGGGTGTCGCCGAATATGGTGTATGATGAATTTGCACCTGTTGCCGGTAGCCGATACCTGGTGAGCGCCTGGGTAAAGGAGCAAAATGACTGTACCTGTCAAAGTTATGAACAGGCTGGGATTGTTGTGTCCTTTATCGGGCCTTATCAGAATCAGGTTGGGCCTTCGGTTACGTTGAAGCCGTCGGGAAATATCATTGAGGGCTGGCAGCGGATTGAAGAAACGATTACGATCCCGGAAGGTACGGTAGCCATGAAAACGACTTTTTATGCAGCGGCAGGCGACGACCATACAGGGAAGGTGTTTTTCGACGACTGGCGTTTCATGCCCTATCATGCTAATATGAAGTCGTATGTGTATGATCAGGTAAGCCTGCGGTTAATGGCGGAACTGGACGAAAACAACTATGCTTCTTTTTATGAATACGACGATGACGGCGCTTTAATAAGAATAAAAAAAGAAACAGAAAGAGGAATCAAAACGATCAGGGAAACAAGGAGTGTATTGAGAAAAGGGTTGGACGAGGAATAAATTTTAAGAACCTAAAAAATGTAAATCAATGACGGAGAATGAACTATCTAAAGTAGTTATTGGATCTGCAATGGAGGTGCATACGCAGTTGGGGCCCGGCTTACTGGAAAATGTATACAAGGAATGTCTATATTATGAATTTTGTAGGTTGGGATGGCAGGTTGTAAAAGAAAAACCAATGCCGGTGATTTACGATGAAGTGAAGTTGGAATGTGGATATAGGATTGATTTATTGGTGGAGCACAAACTGGTGATTGAGATTAAGAGCGTAGAGTCCTTACATGATATTCATTTAGCGCAGATCCTCACCTATATGAAGTTAGGTGACTATAAACTGGGGTTGCTGATCAACTTCAATGTGTTGCGGTTGAAGGATGGGATCAAAAGAGTGGTGAATGGATTGTAAGGAACGGAGCGGAGGGTTTTCTACCGCAGAGAGAAATGAATAGAGGGATAAAACCCTTGCGCTCTTAGCGGTAACCTCAGCACCCTTAGCGGTGAAGCAGTTTTTCACCGCAGAGAAACACAAAGGGAGGCGCAGAGAGAAATGAACAGAGGGATAAAACCCTTGGCGTTCTTAGCGGTAATCTCAGCGCCCTTAGCGGTGAAGCAGTTCTCTACCGCAGAGAAACGCAAAGAGAGGCGCAGAGAGAAATGAACAGAGGGATAAAACCCTTGGCGTTCTTAGCGGTAATCTCAGCGCCCTTAGCGGTGAAGCAGTTCTCTACCGCCATGCAACTTTTGAGTAGTTAAATTTTTGAATTATAAAACTAAAACAGGCACACGATGATCACACGAAGCACGAATAAAGCAGGTAAATATTTATCGTTGATGATTATTTTTCTTGCTGCCCAGACTGGTATGGCACAACAGTTTTCGCTGGCGATCACAGAACTGCAAAAAATACAAAACTCCATTTCCGGCAACGGTTATGCCGGCTTTACCATTAAATATCAATATGCGGAAGAACAGAAGCCCGGTAAAATTCTGGACACTCTGCTCTTTACTTACAAAATGAAAAACGGGCAATACCATTGCAAAGTAGCCCAAATAGAATTCCTGCAAAATGACAGCGTGAACCTCGCTGTTTATCACAAAGAAAAAACAATAATTCTTTCCAACCCTTCCACCTCTACGGCCAAAGGAAGCATCAGTATCAGTGAATGGGACTCAAGCTTCCTCGCCTCTAATGTAGATTCCATTGCGGTGTCTGAGTCCAACAATACCAAAACCATCGCCTTCTATTTTTCCCCAGAATCAAAATACAGCAGCTACAACATTACTTACAACAGCAACAACTATAACCCCAAAAAGATCAGTTATGTGGAGCGCGCCACCCGGGTATACGAAGAAGGACAAACGACCCCTAACGGTCTCATCATTACCATGATTTTTTCCAATATAAGCAGGGGCGCTTTTGATACCTCGGTGTTCGATGAACAAATCTTTATTCAAAATATCAACAACCAATGGCAACCGGCCGGAGCCTATGCTGCCTATGAACTGGTAAACAACAGATATAAATAGTAATCCTTAAAAGATGCTCTATCTATGCTGAAACACATCGTCATACTCATTTTAGGAGTCCTTATTTTAAAGGGCGTTTACGCTGTGGAAGAACCGACACTGATCTATCCCCTCGAAGGCAGATTAGGACAATTAAAGTCCGATTCTGTTGCCCTGGTAAAAGATTTGGATTTTTTTGATGAACTTCAGAGAACGTCTAAAAAATTTGCCGACACCCGGATAAAAAATATAATCAGTTTTTCGATTGATGAAGACGCGTCGTTATTCTTAAAATCTCCCTTTAAAGCCACTGTTATTTACCGGCTGTACTATAGTTTTAAGAATAGCCCCCTGATCATTGATTCTCTGTCTGAAAATCAGTCCCTGGAAATCAATTACGATACCGCCCAAACTTCTCCCTATGCCTCCCGAAGCAGTTTTGTTTTTGACGATGCCGTCAGCGTAAAAGTAAAAATAGTGAGTGTAACCACTACCGCTAATGGCTGGGACCCTCTGCCCGCTCTGCGGCTAAGCAATGAGATGCGCATCAGCCGTACCTATATTTTTGATTGCGAAGCCAACAAAGTCCGGCAGATCAACTATGCCAATCCCCTTCCCGAGGCAGATGAATTGAACCTGTCGTGGATGGCTTCCGAAGGTGCAGACGAATACGATCTCGAATGGGTCTATATTGATGAATCGGCCTATAATGCGGGAATATACGGAGTCTCCGGCACAGCGGCGTTGACAAAAAAGGTGTTCTTAAATAATTCAACCAGAGTAACGTTAGACCGTTTCGCCACTCAATATAATATTCCTTTGTTATACGAATATGGCGGCAGGATTTTCTTCAGGATTCGCGCAATACAACTGACGACTTCAGGCGGAAGAATAGAAACCGCCTGGAGCGAGGAAAATGTTTTCGTGTTTACGGCAGGACATGAATCGCATTTAAACTGGCAGTCTTCCACTGCCTTTGCGGAAGGAGGAAAGCGGAAATCAGTGGTGCAATATTTCGATGGCTCCCAGCGCAACCGGCAAACCGTAACCAAAGACAATGCAGAAAACACAACCGTGGTAGCTGAAAATTTCTATGATCATCAGGGACGACCGGTGATTCAGGTTCTGCCTGCTCCCACCATCCATTCTATCATTAAACATACTCCCGGATTTAATAATTTTCTGAATGCCTCGGCCGATTATAAAGACGATTACGATAAAATACTTTCGGGCGATGATTGTTGCGGTGCAGGAGCCAAAGCGCTGGACAAAACCAAAGGCGGCGCTTCCGCTTATTATTCACCGGAGAACCCGTTGAAAGAGAACGGCAATAACAAGCTGATTCCTGATGCGGAGGGATATCCCTTCTCTGAAACCAGGTACCTGCAAGATAATACCGGCAGGGTGGCGGCGCAGAGTGGCGTTGGACCTGAACACCAATTGGGCTCCGGACACGAAACAAAATATTATTACGGCAACCCGGACCAGTCGGAACTCGATGCCTTGTTTGGAACAGAAGCAGGAGACGCCTCGCATTATTTCAAAAATATGGTGCGGGATGCCAACGGTCAATACAGCGTATCCTATCTGGACATGCATGGCCGCACAATTGCCACCGCCCTCGCCGGTGACCTGCCTGCTGAAATGAAGCTGGATTATCTTTCTTCCAAAGTAGACAGATCCCTTGTTAAGGAACTTACCACTCCGCTCAACAATATCGTAAAAGGGCTGACTATGGAAAGCAGCAAAGGACTGTTGGTTGCCGCCAAAAGCAATCACCTGTTCAGCTATTCTTTATTACCCGAAACGGTTAACATAGAAAACTGCAATGCCAACGATATTTGTTATACCTGCACTTATACGCTTGAGATAACCATCAGCGATGATTGCGGAAACACGCAATTTGGCGGGCAGCCTTATGTGTATAAAGATCTTATCGGCAATATCAGTACAGATTGTACAAATCTCCCGGCGCTGTTTACCCGCAATTTCAGTAAGATGCTGGAAGAAGGCAGCTATACCATCACCAAAAAACTCACCATCCGCGAGGAAGCTTTACAGCAATACCGGCAGACTTTTGCAGCATCGAACCACTGCAAAGCTGTTCAGGATTTTGTTCAGGAACAAAAAAATATCTTCCTGGAAAAAGCCAATAATTGTGCTGCGCCCTGTGTTTCCTGCCGGGCGTCCTTAGGCGCCTCCGAGGAGGCTTTCATTCAAAAATTTATTACGGATCATGGACTTGATGTTATTGCTGATCGTGCATTAGCCGTTGCTGCTTATAATCAACTCTTAGCCCAGTGCGATGAATGGTGCGGCGTATCGCAACAACCCAACTACCTGGATCAGCTCAGGATGTTAATGCTGCAGGATGTAACTCCGCCTTATGGACAATATGCCGATACCGCTGTATTTACATGGGAAGGCGCGCAAAAAGTATATGACCCGATGGGCATTTTTGGGAGAGTTTCTTCTCAAAGTCAACAGTTGAAATATTCCATCGCTTCCATTGCTTATAAAGATGAAAGAGGCGAACCGGCCTATGTAACGGTTATGCGTAATGGAGTACTGGTACAGCTAAAGCCGCAGCAGTTAACGATTGAAGAATTTATAACCCATTTCCAACCTTCCTGGGCGGAGGCGCTGGCCGACAACCTGCATCCGGAAATATTAAAATATAATGCACTGGCCACCGCGCCTTCCGGCGACGGGCAGGCGAAGATTGGCCGGGCTAGCTACGACTGGGATGCGGATTTTATTAATACCGACACTTTCGGAGAAGCCTTACAAAAAGGCTTCCTCAACCCCACCAACAGACTGGGAGTTATAGCCCGGCATCCACGACATTTTACCGCTAATATCGCTTATTCGGATCCTTTTTTCAATCAGCACAGTGCCTTGCGCAGCCAGATGCATAGTTATATGGATCAGGTGGCAGCCGGAGATAATAAAGTACTGGATATATGGGTAGCGGCTTCCGTAGCCGGTTTTTGCAACAATCCGAATGATACTAACTGCCTAAATGCCCAGATGGCAGATCCATTCAGTGAAGCCGGATGCGCCGCCGATCTGGATATGGCCTGGCGCTCTTTCCGGGCCATGTATAAAGCGAAAAAGGACTCAATGATTCTTGCCCTGGTCAATGCCAATATCTCCGGCGTCCCTGCGGTTATTCCACAACGGTATCATTCCTATTTTACCGATACAAGAGTGGCTGTTAAAAACGGCACAGGGATAAACAATATAAACAGCAAAGAAGAGGTGGAAGCCGCTCTGCAGGATTTTTATAAAGATGCATCCACCTGTGAAAGCTACGCTGTTTTGTGGTGGAACAAACTAAAACCCTGCGATACCGAAAAATTATTACCCTATAAAGAGTCCCTGCTGAACGATCTCGTAAACGTATGTCGGTTGGGAACCGATAAAGACCACATCATGGGCGCGAGCTCCATTGCACC
>CAZFGP010000002.1:0-82910 GCA_964518685.1 uncultured Terrimonas sp. | reverse complement strand
TGTTCCCGGCAGCAATTCCTTTACTTACCAGAATGTAGTTATCATCCTTTTGGAAAGTTTTAGTAAAGAGGTAACAGGCTTCTATAACCGACATTTGGAAAACAATACCTACCAGGGCTATACCCCCTTCTTTGATTCTCTGATGATGCATGGAAAAGTTTTTTGGAACTCCTTTGCCAACGGACGGAAATCTATTGACGCTCTGCCTTCGGTCCTTGCCAGTATTCCGGGAGGGATGGATCCTTTTGTGCTTACGCCTTATGCCTCGGACAGTATTTATAGTCTGCCCCATATATTACGGGATAAAGGTTATCATACTTCTTTTTTCCATGGCGCTCCCAATGGTTCAATGGGCTTTAAAGCGCTGCTTCAACTTTTGGGAGTAGAACATTATTACGGGAAGGATGAATACAACAACGACAACGATTTTGACGGCACCTGGGGTATCTGGGACGAGCCTTTTTTTCAATATTTTGTACATACCCTGAGTACCTTCAGAGAGCCCTTCTTCAGTACTTTCTTTTCTGTGTCTTCTCATCATCCTTTCAAGGTTCCGTCAGCCTACACTGACCGTTTTAAGAAGGGTCCTATTCCGGTATTGGAGAGTATTGGTTATACGGATATGGCTTTGAGAAAGTTTTTTTCAGCTGCAGAACAACAGCCCTGGTTTAAAAATACGTTATTCATAATTTCCGCAGATCATGCCACAGAAACTTTTCATCCTGAATATAAGACAGCGTGGGGTGATGTAGCTATTCCTATTCTGTTATTTCATCCCGGTGATTCTATACTTAATGGAGTGGATTCGTCCAGGATTATCCAGCAAATTGATGTAATGCCTTCGGTGCTTTCCTATCTGAATTACCAGGAGCCTTTTTTTGCTTTTGGCAAAAACGTTTTTGATCCGATTGCACAACCGTTAAATTTTTCGGTTACTTACATCAATGGCTATCGTTGGATTGAAGATGATTACCTGTTGTTTTTTGATGGCAGCCAAAGCCGTTCTTTGTTTAATTTTAAGACAGACCCGTTTTTTCAGAACAACCTGTTAAAAGAAGAACCTCAGCGTGTACATAGGATGGAAATGCACGTGAAGGCCTTCATGCAACAGTATACGAACCGACTCATCCAAAACCGGTTAATGGCAGGCAGTGAATGAATCTATGAACCTGAGGCTTTCTGGTCCGGTTTTCGTCCCCAGTCGGGGAGATCTATATTCAGATCGTCATGAGTAGCGCTCATCTCTTCTTTTAGCCGGCTGCGCATCTGTTGGATCCGTTTCTTTTGTGCAGGGTCATTTGCCAGGTTTCTGGTTTCCCATGGATCATCTTTTAATTTGAATAGTTGGGTATGCAGTTCCCTGTTTACGTTATACAAAATCAATTTATAACCATCGGCAGTTTTAATACTGCGAATCCAGTGTCCATATACGTTATAGATATCCCTGCGCACCGCTTTCTCTTTCTTTATCACCAGCGGTATCAAACTTTTGGCTTCTATAGTTGCCGGTTTCAGCATCCCCAGCCAATCCAAAACAGTTGGCGTAATATCACTGAGATATACAAATGCATTAGTTTGTTCACCCGCAGGTATACCCGGTCCGGCAATAATCATGGGTACTCTGATACTGTGTTCATAAAGGCTTTGCTTGCCAAGTAATCCATGTTGCCCCACCGCCAGTCCGTTATCTCCTGCAAATACAATTAGGGTATTTTCCCGCAACCCGCTTCTCCCCAATGAATTAAGTATACGGCCTACCTGTTCGTCCATTTCACTAATCATACCGTAATACAAAGCAATTTCTTTTTTCACCGCTTCCGGAGCCCTGGGATGAGGAAGCAAAAGTTCATCCCTTACTCGGATATCGCCATTATCAAAGGGATGTTGAGGCAAGAAGTTAGGTGGTAAAGTAATTAGGGCAGGATCGTATTTATGATCGAAAGGAGAAGGAGGTGTTCTAGGATCATGGGGAGATGTTAAAGCTACATAACATAAAAATGGTTTTTCTTTTGCCTGCGGGCTTTCCAGAAAACGAACAGCAGCATCTGTGTACAGTTTAGTGCTGAAAGTATCACTCTTCCAACCGGCTTCTCTGGGATAATTGCCATTACCATTATAATGATACACGAAGGGATGTAAATGCCCCCCTTCTTTTTCAAAGTGCATTCCACCGAAGAAAATATTATCTCCTGCGCTAAAGAAACGGTCATGCGATTGCCGGTCGCTATGCCATTTACCGGTATGGAAAGTGATATAGCCTTTTTGCCTGAGCACTTCAGGAAGACTTACGAGACTGTCGGGTATAATGGCGCCATCATTAGGTATACGGTTGACGTATCGTCCGGTGAGCATCATAACCCGGCTGGGTAAGCATACCGCACCCTGATGTCCCCCCATGACATGGGTTTGCCTAAAACTCATCCCTTCATTCACCAGCCGATCCAAATTCGGGGTTTCAATTTCTTTATTTCCCCAGGCGTGAATCGTATTATAGCTCTGATCGTCACTATAAATTATCACCACATTTTTTTTCTGTTGGGCAAATGAAAGCAGGTAAAAAAATATAAGCCATCCTGAGATTAATATTTTCTTCATCAACTTTATTTTGAGGTTTCAAAAATGTACAATCTTTCCGGTGTGCTTCAACCTCCATTATTCATTCAACTATCTCAATTTTCATTATTGCTTCCTAAAGTTCCTTTAATTCATTTACCAATTTTGTAATCGTTTGCTTAGCATCGCCAAAGAGCATCAGGCAATTATCGGCGCCAAACAATTCATTTTCTATACCTGCATATCCGGGGTTCATACTGCGCTTTGATACGATTACAGTACGGGCCTGTTCTACATTAAGCACCGGCATTCCAAAAATCGGACTGTCGGGGCTGTTTTTCGCTGCTGGATTTACTACATCGTTTGCGCCGATTACAAAAACGAGGTCGGTATTGGCAAAGTCATCATTAATCAGTTCCATTTCCACCAGTTTATCGTAAGGTATGTTTGCTTCTGCCAGCAATACATTCATATGTCCCGGCATTCTTCCGGCAACAGGATGAATCGCAAACCGTACATTGATATTTCTTTTTTCACAGAGTTCATACAGTTCTCTAACCGCATGCTGAGCCTGAGCAACAGCCATTCCGTATCCGGGCACAATAATAAGTGAAGACACTGCATCGAATATCTGTGCTGCCTCTTCCACCCCTACCTCTTTAATAACGATTTCACTCCCTTGTGCCTGCGCGGAGGTGCTGGTTTGTCCAAATCCTCCTAACAATACATTAATCAGGGAACGGTTCATGGCCTTACACATGATTTGAGTGAGCACCATTCCTGAAGCCCCAACCAGTGCACCGGAAACGATTAAAACACTGTTGTTCAATACAAATCCTGTTGCACAGGCAGCCATCCCTGAATAAGAGTTCAGGAGCGAAATAACTACGGGCATATCGGCTCCGCCGATTGGAATCACCAGCAAAATACCTAATATCAATGCCAATGCGGATAGCAGAAAAATATAAATTGGAGAGGAGGTATTGATAACGACAAATACTGATAAAACAATAGCAATTATCAGTAAGAGCAGATTGATCAGGTGCTGTCCGGTATATACGATGGCTCTGCCTGAAATACCTCCACTAAGTTTTAAGAACGCAATAACGGAACCTGTAAAGGTTATTCCGCCAATAAAAACACTCAATGCCACCGAAACTGTAGTAATAGTGCCCGGCGATAGTTGCAGGTGCTGCGTATTCAGCCAGAAGTCGGCCAGTGCTACCGCAAGCGATGCCAGTCCGCCGAAACCGTTAAAAAGCGCTACCACCTCTGGTACACTGGTCATTTTAACTTTATAAGCCAGGATTAAGCCAATAGCAGATCCAATCAGAATACAGATGAGAATATCCACCAGTACTATAGATCTGACTTGGGTAACCGTTGCCAGTACAGCAATAAACATCCCCAGTGCAGAAACAAAATTCCCCTTTCTGGCGCTTTGGGTACGGTTAAGCATTTTTATGCCTACCACAAAAAGTATGGATGCGACTAAATACGCTAATTGTATATACAAATTCATTCGAAAATTATAAATGGTTTATTTCTTTTTGAACATTTTCAGCATCCTGTCGCTGATAGCATACCCTCCCACTACATTGATGGTAGCTAATACAAGGGCGGTCATACCCAGCCACTTGCTCAAACTTTCGTAGCCCAGCTCATTACAGGCAATCAGTGCGCCCACTATTGTAATACCTGAGATAGCATTTGAAGCTGACATCAACGGGGTATGCAGCGTGGGGGGTACCTTGGAAATTAATTCAAACCCTAAAAAAGAGCCCAATACTAAAATGTACAACAGAGGAATAAATAGTTCAATAGTCATGTAATCCGGTTTTAGTTACTTTTTTGTAGTATTTGTTTGGTGAAGGCATGCACTGTTTCTCCTTTATAAGTAATCAGACAACCTTTTGTAATTTCTTCTTCAAGATCTAGGGTCAATATCCCATCTTTGGTGAGATGGAAGAGGAGGGTGCTGATATTGGTGGCATACAACTGGCTTGCATTGATCGGCAGGAGTGAAGGCAGATTGGCTTCTCCGATGATGGTTACGCCATTGTGAACAACGGTTTTATTGAGCGCTGAGAGTTCGCAATTGCCACCCCATTCCACTGCCATATCCACAATCACGGCGCCGTTTTTCATAGTCTCCACCATCTTTGTGGTGATTAATACCGGGGATTTTTTACCCACCACTAAGGCTGTAGTGATTACCAGATCCGCTTCTTTTATTTTTCCTTCAATCAGTTCTTTTTGCTTTGCTAAAAATTCCGCAGAAACTTCTTTGGCATAACCTCCTTCAGTCTTTACCCCTTCCTCCATCTCAACAGAAAGAAAACGACCACCTAAAGACTCCACTTGCTCTTTGGTTTCAGAGCGTACATCCGTAACTTCCACCACTGCGCCTAAACGTTTGGCTGTAGCAACAGCCTGCAACCCGGCAACTCCCGCGCCAAAAATAAGTACTTTTGCAGGTGTAATAGTACCGGCAGCCGTCATCATTAATGGGAAAATTTTTCCGAGGGTATTACAACCCATGATGACTGATTTGTAGCCTGAGAGATTAGACTGCGAACTCAGCGCATCCATTTTTTGAGCCCGCGAAATTCGGGGCAGGGCATCCAGTCCGAAAGCAGTGATCTTTTTCTGATTGAATACCTGAAGCAATTCCGGTTGGGTATAAGCGTAAAGCAGGGAAATACAACAAGAACTTTCTTTCATCATAGCCGCTTCTTCCAGGGTTGGTGCATTCACCTTCAGGATAAGGTCGGTGTTGCAAGCCTCAGCCCTGCTGCCGGCAACTGTAGCGCCTGCCTGCCTATAATTCTCATCGGAGAAGTAGGAGCCTTCTCCCGCCCCTTTCTCAATAGATACTTCAAACCCTTTCTTCAAAAGTGCTTTTACAACATCGGGGGTTAAAGCCACTCTTCTTTCATGCTCTTTTGTTTCCTTTAGTACTGTAACTTTCATTTCTATTTCCAGATTGGGGGTAATTTATAAAGTTTTTATCAATTTTCACTCATTTCAAGCTTCTCCTTTTGTATAAGGTAAATTTGCTAAAAATAAGTCTTCATAATTGTTCAAAAAATATCTCAACTATTTTGTTATTGGTTTTTGGGGTCATGTCTGTATTTTTAACCCTTTCATTCCGTTGTCTGATTTAAAATAGGGTATTTATGAAATTCCTGTGGAGTATTCTTCTTTCTGTCTTTGGTTATTTCTGTGTCGCACAGCAAGGCGTCAGCATTCAACAATTTAAAGTGTTGCCACAAAATGATCCTCAAACCAATTCCCGGAATTTACAAAGGGCTATTGACTGGGCAGCCGAAAGAGGTGCTGCCCTGTTTGTGGAACCCTCGGAGGAGCCTTATGCCTTAAGCAGTGGCCTTATCCTGAAAAAGAATGTATCCATAGTTGGGGTACATGGTCCTGTACCGAGGGGAACCAGCCACCGCTCAAAGAAGGCGCCAGTGGGAAGCGTATTTAGAATTACAGATGAAAAACAGCCCTTGTTTACCGTAGAATCCGCTACCCAAATCAGGGGGATTCAATTTTGGTATGCTGATCAGGAACTGGAGGATCCTGCAAAAATTAAACCCTATCCTCCTACGATACAGGTCAGCAAGACTTCACCCACACAGGGGGTGACACTTACCCATCTCACTTTTTACGGAGAATATATAGCTATGGACTTTAACGCCAATCCTAAATTTCCCTGCGAGTTAATTCTGATCGAACATTGTTATGGTTATCCTTTAAGCGGGCAATTTATCCGGATAGATTATTGTTATGATATTCCCCGCTTTCTTCATTGCCATGTAAACCCTTCAATTATGAGGGAAATGAAACTATATTTTTCAAAAAACATCATTGATGCTGTAGTACAACAAAAAACCTTTGCCTATAGTATCAATCACACCGATAATGCTCAACTAATGGATATCTTCAGCTTTGCCACCTGGGGTGGAATTCATCTGGGTAACGAAAGCTATGGACAGCTTACTAATTTCAATCTCGATTGTGTAACAGTAGGCATATACAAGGAAGGTAACAATACTAAAAACAGAAATTGGCAAATCGCCCAGGGATCTATAATTGCCAATGCAGGAACAGTGATTGCAGATATTCATCCGATTATAATAGAAGGGAAGGGGCATACTGCCATAGTGAATGTAGAAGCATTTTCAGGAGAGAATGACGCCCTCACTAATGTAGGGCAATCCAATGATTATCTGCTGGTGAGAGGAAAGGATAAACTAACGATTTCATTGGTGGGATGCAGAATGAGGAATTATATGGCAGATCATCCGCTTACGCTGGTAAATCCCAAAGCTGTTATCCAGGCAGTTGCCTGTATTGACAAGGACGAAAATCTTTTTAATATGGTTATAGAAAGCCGTTAGTGCCGCTGATTGCTATCCGTTCTATTCATTAAATAAATCTTCTAAGTTTAAGTCGCCATGAAATTTTTAAAAATTGTGCAGACTATTTTATTATTGGTTTTGGGAGCCCTGTCTGTATTCTTAACGCTTTCCATCCTCTTTAACCTATTTGGTATCCGGCAGAAACAGGGTAATTATGTATTATTCATTGTATATACCAACCTGATCTGCGGGCTGCTATTTTTGTATGCAGCTTATAATCTCTGGAAGCATATACAGAGGAGTGTTTATGCCCTGGCGTTTACCACCCTGCTATTAATTCTTGCTTTTATTGCCTTAAAAATATATATCCATCAGGGGGGCATATATGAAGTTCGTACTCCAAAGGCGATGACCTTCCGAACTGTTTTTAGTGCAGTGATGACAGCAATAGCCTTGTTTATCCGAAGAAAGGAAACCGGAGTTTCGGTATGATCCTGATCTTCGTAAACCAGTTTGATTAAATTATTGTCCTTTTTAGTAAGGTAATAGAACGCCGGTAGTTTTCGGGAAGGATATTCGGGTTCAATTATTAATTTTGTACGCAATATGTATTCATTTTTCAGAAATATTTTATTTCTTTTCCCGCCTGAAGGCATGCATCATTTCTCCATGAAGACCCTGAAAATACTATGTAACGTAAAATGGATACAAGCATTCATAAAAAGACGTTTTCTCCCCACGCAGGACAGTCGGCTGATCACTGTGATTCAAACCCGAAGCTCTTCGCTTACTTTTTCTAATCCGGTGGGGCTGGGTGCAGGCTTCGACAAGAATGCAAAATATCTTCGGGAACTGGAGTGTCTTGGGTTTGGCTTTGTAGAAATAGGAACGGTTACGCCTAAACCCCAGCCGGGTAATGACGCCCCCAGACTGTTTCGTTTGCCCAAGGATAAGGCGCTGATTAACCGCATGGGCTTTAATAATGATGGCGCTGTGGTAATTGCAGAAAGATTACAGCGGTGGAGGAAAAAACAAGGCACCTCTCTCAATAAACCAGCTTTGATTATAGGCGGAAATATTGGAAAGAATAAAGTAACCACTAATGAAAATGCCTGGAAAGATTATGAAATTTGTTTTCAGGCTTTGTTTGATTATGTAGATTATTTTGTAGTCAATGTCAGTTCCCCTAACACGCCGGGGCTAAGGGCGCTGCAGGAAAAAGAACCGCTTAGAAAAATCATTGCCAACCTGCAGATGATCAATTTGCAAAAACCCAATCCGAAACCTATATTTTTAAAAATAGCGCCGGACTTAAGTGAAGAACAAATTCGCGATGTTGTAGATCTGGCAAAAGAAACAGAACTTGATGGGCTGGTTGCCGCCAATACTACCATCAGCAGAGCGGGACTATTAACGGCTGAACAAATCATTCTTTCCATCGGTGCAGGAGGGCTGAGTGGAAAACCGCTGCAACAAAGAGCAACACGGCTTGTACAGCAGATTGTTCAGCAAACCAAAGGGATGCTGCCTGTGATAGCCAGCGGTGGCATATTTACCAGTGCAGATGCAGTAGAGAAATTCAATGCAGGCGCTACACTCATTCAGGTTTGGACAGGATTTATTTACGAAGGTCCGGGGATAGTAAAGAAAATATGCGGCGGACTATTAAAGAGGACGGATACTTAAACATGGGGTAACCTAAAGTCTGTCCCTGTCGCCTACTTGTTTAAGTACAAATCCAGCAAGCCATCGGGTAGCTGGACCATTATTTTCCGGTTTTTGTGATCAATTTTCTTCAGTGTTTGCTCATGCAAAGGGATTAAGATTTCTTTTTCTTTTAACAAAATCTTACACAAAATTTGATGAGGCTGTTCAAAAACTTCTGCTACTTCACCAAGGTTATTATTGTTGTCCACGATATGATATCCCAGCAGGGTAATAGGCGCTGATCGGGCTGCCAGTTTCTTAAAATCATTTTCTTCCATCCATATCTCTTTGTTCAGCATCCTCAGAGCAGCTTCCCGGGTAGAAATATCTTCCAGCTTTACATATATTTCTTCGTTGCTTTTAATTCGGGAAGACTGAACAAAAAAAGGTAAGAAAGACTCCTTTTGCTGCTCTATGTAAACAGCTTCTATACCTTTTAGCTCTGTTTTTTTTCCCAGATTATGCAGGAGGATCATTTCCCCTTCCAACCTGAAAGCGGCGACAATTTTACCTATTTTAAAATACTCCGGCATGTATTAAGAAGCATTTCCAGTATAAAAAAGTATAAAAAAAGCCCTGTACAGGAACAGGGCTATTTAGTTTTAGAAAATAACTTAATTATCCGTTACCTTCTTCTTTTTGTTCTTCCGTCGGCTCAGTTTTCCGGGGAGCTATGGGGCGCCTCGTTCTTCTGGCTTTAACCGATTCTTCCTGCTTTTTTTTGATGCTGCCTTCATGTTCTTCATGCCATTTCTGGAATTTGGACATCGCAGTTGCTTCATCAAATAAGCCAAGACTTACACCTCGCAGCAGATGTTTGAGATATAAAACCCCTTTAAAGGATAATATACGACGTACAGTGTCCGTAGGCTGAGCCCCTTTCTGGAGCCAGTCGAGCGCTTTTTGTCTGTCTAACTGAACTGCTGCTGGTTGTGAAAGCGGATTGTAGGTACCGATCTTCTGGATGAATTTTCCATCCCTTGGCGCACGGGCATCGGCTACCACTATAAAATAGAAGGGTCTCTTCTTACTCCCGTGTCGTTGCAGTCTGATTTTAACAGCCATAAAAAATAAACATTTTAAATGGGTGATTGATAATGGTTTCTTTCTTAAGGTTTGCGAAGATAAGACACGCAAACTATTTTCAAAAATTAAATGTACAAAAAATCATCGTTTTCCCAAACCTAATCTTCCCATGGGCATCTTATTCATCGTTTTCATCATCTGTTTCATCTGCTCAAACTGCTTCATGAACTGGTTGACTTCTGTAAGGTCTTTTCCGGATCCTTTAGCAATTCGGGTTTTGCGACTGGGATTGATGATATCAGGATTCGTTCTTTCAAAGGGCGTCATGGAGTTAATAATGGCTTCAATACCTTTAAAAGAATCATTACTCACATCCACGTCTTTGATTGCTTTACCCACGCCTGGTATCATTCCCATCAAATCTTTTATGTTTCCCATCTTCTTGATCTGCTGTAACTGCTCCAGAAAATCCTGAAAATCAAACTGATTTTTTCTCATTTTCTTTTGCAACTTCGCCGCCTGTGCCTCGTCAAATTGTGCCTGCGCTTTTTCTACCAGTGTGGTAATATCTCCCATTCCCAGTATTCGCTGGGCCATTCGATCCGGATAAAAAACATCGAGCGTATCCATCTTCTCTCCATTGCTGGTAAATTTGATGGGTTTTTTTACCGTATATTTAATAGAAAGTGCAGCCCCGCCACGGGTGTCGCCATCCAGTTTGGTGAGTACCACACCACTAAAATCGAGCCGCTCATTAAATGTTCTGGCAGTGTTTACTGCATCCTGCCCCGTCATAGCATCAACTACAAAAAGAATTTCCTGTGGTTTAACCTTATTCTTGATTTGTTCTACCTCCTGCATCATCACTTCATCTACCGCCAGACGTCCGGCAGTATCAATAATCACCACATTCTTATTTTTGCTTTTCGCTTCTTTTATTGCATTTTGAGCAATAGCGGAGGGATCCCGGTTTTCAGGTTCATTGTATACTTCCACCTGAATCTGCTCACCCAATACTTTCAACTGCTCAATCGCTGCAGGGCGATAAATATCAGCAGCAACCAGTAAGGGGGATTTCCCTTTTATTGATTTAAGATAATGAGCCAGTTTACCGCTAAAGGTGGTTTTACCACTACCCTGTAAACCGGCAATCAAAATAACCGCCGGATTCCCATTATACTGCAATTCACTGGCCATTCCCCCCATAAGGGTTGTCAGTTCATCCTGAACAATCTTCACCATCATCTGCCCCGGGCTTACTGCAGTCAATACCTTTTCGCCTAAAGCCCTGTTTTTTACAATATCAGTAAACTCCTTTGCTATTTTATAATTCACATCCGCATCCACCAGGGCACGGCGTATATCCTTTACCGTATTGGCAATATTCAGTTCATTAATCCTGCCTTCTCCTTTTATCTGCCTGAAGGCTGAATCCAACCGATCTGATAATGATTCGAACATAATCTTAGATACCTGTTTTGTAATTTCTGTCAATTCGGAGTTACTCCTTCGTAGTTAGATGGATAACCTCTCCGGAATGAATCCCCATAAAAAAAGTGAACGCAATTAAATTGTTCACTTTCAAAAACGATGCAAAGTTAGGTAAAGTAAAGATGTATTGTATTTATGTACCTAAATAAGTTTTCAGAAGCTTACACCTGGAGGCGGTTCTAAGCTTGGTGATTGCTTTATCTTTGATTTGTCTTACCCTCTCCCGGGTAAGATTAAACCGTTCCCCAATATCTTCCAGACTCATAGGGTTATCATAGCCTATGCCAAAGAAGGAACGAATAACATCCTGCTGACGTTCTGTAAGGGTGTGCAACGACCGTTCAATTTCCTTTTTTAAGGATTCATGATGAGCCACTTTCAGATCTACACTATCGGCATTAGGATTTTCCATTACATCCGCAAGTGTACTGTCTTCTCCATCTGCCAAAGGGGTATCCATGCTCACGTGTCTTGCTGCCACGCTAAGGGTGGCGGCAACTTCTTCACTGTCCATTTCAAGTACATCTGCTATCTCTTCAGCTGATGGCTCTCTCTCGTATTCCTGCTCCAGTTGCTGAAAAGTCTTATTAATCCGATTGGTCAGTCCTACCTTGTTGAGCGGCAGGCGAACAATGCGTGATTGCTCGGCCAAGGCCTGCAAAATACTTTGTCTTATCCACCATACTGCATAAGAAATGAATTTAAATCCTCTGGTCTCGTCAAAACGCTGCGCCGCCTTTATAAGACCAAAATTTCCCTCATTAATAAGATCAGGAAGAGACAAGCCCTGATTCTGATATTGTTTTGCCACAGAAACCACAAAGCGAAGATTGGCTTTTGTAAGCCGGTCCAGCGCACGCTGATCTCCCTGCCGGATCATAGCCGCTAACTTAACTTCTTCTTCAGTTCCAATTAATTCCACTCTCCCAATCTCCTGCAGGTACTTTTCAAGACTCTGCGATTCCCGATTGGTAATGGATTTTGTGATTTTAAGTTGACGCATACTCATATGCAGAAAAATTTAAAAGCATTAAAAGAAATCATATACATACAGATTATCTTTTATATAACGCCGGGCAAAGAAAAAAATTGCCTACCTTACCTCTCTATGACCAGCAATTTAGGAAAATAACAGATATTAGAAAAAAAATATTATCTCCTGAATATCAGCCTGTTCTTTGGTGGAATCCCTTTATGCAAGAATTTGTTACCCCTGTTTCCCTAAAAGAAAAAATATTCCTTAAAATCTTTTGACGCTGATTTTAATTTTATATTATTGCATACTATGAATTATTATGACTAACAGACTGAGAAATGAGTAAAAAACAATTATATACATTGGAATACCCCGTTCGTTGTTCCCCCACCATACTATATGAATTTCTTTCTACCCCGGCAGGACTTCAGGAATGGTTTGCCGATAAAGTGGATGAAAGAGACATGGTGTTTAGTTTTACATGGGAAGGTTCTACAGACAAGGCAAAAGTATTAGAAGGGGAAGAAAACAAATTCATACGTTTCCAATGGCAGCATGCACCGAAGGAAGAATATTTCGAATTTGGTATAGAAAAGTCAGAGGTTACAAATCAAACCATTCTGGTAATTAAAGACTTTGCCGAAAAAAAGGAGATTGCTGATCAAAGCAGGCTTTGGGACTATCAGGTGAAGGAGTTAATGCATCGTATCGGCGCTTAAATATCCTTTCAGGTTACTATTTTTCTTGTTCGGTAGAACGTTAATAGAAAATTTTTATCCGGCTTCTTCCATCTCTGCAAAAAGCAGTACAAAAAAGGAGCACATCCATTGTGATTAAGAAATTAGATAAACTCGTTGTTAAAGCTTTCATAGGCCCTTTTATTGTCACTTTTTTCATTACACTATTCATCCTCGTACTCCAGTTTTTCTGGAAATACATTGATGACCTGGTAGGGAAAGGTCTTGATTTTATTACCATCATTCGGTTAACCAGCTATGTTACGGCTACCGCCGTACCTCTCGCATTACCTTTGGGAGTGTTGATTTCCTCCATCATGACATTTGGGAAATTGGGAGAAAGTTTTGAAACCGTAGCTATTAAGGCTGCCGGCATACCCTTATTGCGCTTTATGCGGCCTCTGTTTTTTATTGCTTCATTAATCTGTGTCATAGCCTTCCTTTTTTCCAATTATATCATTCCGGTGGCACAGTTGAAATTTCAAACCCTGCTGTATGATATAACCGTAACCAAACCGGCTTTTAATCTTAAGGAAGGGGTGTTTTTCAGAGAATTCGATGGCTATGCCATTAAGATCGGTAAAAAAGAAAAAGACAATACTACTATCCATAATATTATCATTTTTGAACGGAATTATAATCTTCAGGATAATATCATTATAGCTGAAAACGGCAAGATGGACATCAGCAGTGATAAGAAATTTCTGGAATTTTATTTAGAAAACGGCTGGCGTTATGAAGAAAGAGGACCCTCTTATACCATTAATACGGACTATATACGGCTGGGCTTTAAAAGTTACAAGAAAGTATTTGATCTGAGTTCCTTTAAAATGATGCAGACTCCCGATAGTATTTTTAAAGATAACTTCAGAATGCTTAATGTCCGGCAGCTGGAAAAGACCATTGATTCGCTCAGGAAGACTGCGGGAACAGACATGGAAAAGAAAATCAACAGAGAGGTGGGTATCAACTACAGTTTTATCCGGCGGGAAATTCTGCCTCAAAAAAGCAAAATTCCAGTAGCAATTCCTGTATCTCCAGATGCCATACAATTACGTGAATCCAATAAACCCCTGCCACAAAAAAAACCTTTCTACGAACAGTCCAGGAGTGTGGTACGGGCGCTGACACCTCCCGACGGTTACGGCTACGCGCAATTACTGCCCGATTCCGTGAGAACTTCGGTAATTTCAAGAGCAATTGACAGAATCAATAATCAGAAAAACAGCTTAGACCTGATAGCGGAAGAATCAAAGTTAAAACAGAAGGATCTGCGGTATCACCTTATTGAATGGCATCGAAAATTTTCCTTGTCTCTTGCCTGCCTGGTTTTATTTCTGATTGGCGCACCGCTGGGTTCAATCATCCGAAAAGGCGGCATGGGACTGCCTTTGGTTATTGCGGTGATTTTTTTCCTTATTTTCCATTTGTTGAATATGTTTGGTGAAAAATTTGTTCGGGAAAATATCACTTCGGCATTTTTGGGCATGTGGCTGTCTACCCTGGCTCTGCTGCCTGTTGGGATTTTTCTTACCTATAAAGCCATGCACGATTCTCAATTGTTTAATAAAGAATTTTACTATCGTTCGCTTAATAGGTTGCGCAACCTGATACGAAAATTGAATTTTAAAAAGGAGAGGGGTTGATGCTATCTATGCTACCTGAGGCAGTGAAATGATTTATTAAGCGAGCGGAAGAACCTATAAAAATAGAAAGTTCTATAATTGGCTCAGCCTTTGCCAGAACCTTCCGTCGCTACGGTTGGACCAGCAAAGGCTGATTTATGACTTGCAATTCAGGTGCAAAAATATTAAATCATCTATAATAAGATGCATCTCTTTTGTCAATAGATTGTAAAAGTTCTCATTGGTTAAATAATTTCCCCGGGAATATTAAAAGTTAATATTTAATTTTTGCTGAATGATCCATTAGCAAATACTTCAACCGTGTTTTAAGAAAGTGAATGGACTATATCTGCGTTAAAACCCAAAAACAACTTAAATTCGCGGTACTTTTTTCAACGGAAATGAAATGACTATGGACATCTGGAAAGTTTATCAGCAGAATAATAAGGATCGTTTTTTAAGTGAGTTGCTCGATTTATTACGGATACCTTCTGTAAGCGCCAGTAGCGAACATAAAAAAGACATGATTCGATGTGCAGAGGAAGTAAAAAAGAGATTACTGGAAGCGGGTGCGGATAAAGCGCAAATAATCAGCACTGAGGGACATCCTGTGGTTTATGGTGAAAAAATCACTCACCCTGATTTTCCAACAGTATTAATTTACGGTCATTATGATGTGCAGCCTGCCGATCCGCTGGAACTCTGGCACAGCAGTCCCTTTGATCCGGTTATCAAAGACGGGAAAATTTTTGCCCGAGGCGCCTGTGACGATAAAGGGCAATTTTATATGCATATTAAGGCGCTTGAGATGTTGGTAAAAACAAATACCTTATCCACCAATATTAAGTTCATTATTGAGGGAGAAGAAGAGATAGGTTCACCCAGCCTCGCGCAATTTGTATCTGCCAATAAAGAGTTGTTGAGTGCTGATGTGATCCTGATCAGCGATACGGCAATGATCAGTATGGAAAACCCTTCAATAGATATTGGCGTACGCGGGCTGTCTTATATAGAGGTAGAGGTTACAGGACCCAACCGCGACCTCCATAGCGGAGTATATGGTGGCGCTGTTGCCAATCCGATAACGATGCTTGCAAAAATGATTGCCTCCTGCCATGATGAAAATAACCACATCACTATTCCCGGTTTTTATGATGGGGTAATTAATGCTACTCAAGCGGAGAGGGAACTAATGGCAAAAGCTCCATTTGATGAAGAAGAATACAAAAAGGATCTGGGTGTACAGGCTTTATGGGGAGAAAAGGGATTTACTACGAACGAACGAACCGGCATTCGTCCTACGCTGGAGCTAAATGGTATCTGGGGCGGATATATGGGAGAAGGGTCAAAAACGGTATTGCCGGCAAAAGCGCATGCAAAGATTTCCGCACGTTTAGTACCGAACCAGTCTTCAGAAGATATCACCAGTAAGCTTTTGCAATACTTTAAAAATATCGCACCTGATGGAGTTAAAGTTAGCGCATTTGCACACCATGGCGGAGAGCCGTATATGACACCCATTGATTCCCCGGCTTACAAAGCGGCCGCGAGAGCTATTGAAACTACTTTCGGAAAACAACCGGTACCGGTTCGTGGAGGAGGGAGTATTCCCATTTGTGCGCTTTTTGAAAAAGAACTGGACGCTAAAATTGTATTCATGGGTTTTGGCCTGGACAGCGATAATTTGCATTCCCCCAATGAAAAATTTGACCTTTTCAACTTCTATAAAGGTATTGAAACCATACCCTGGTTTCACCGTTATTTTGCGGATCAGAAATAAATAAAACAATAAACTACCAGATGAAAATTTTAAGATCTTTTTTGCTGACTTTTTTTGCAGTTTTTTTAATATTTAATGGCAGTGCGCAAACTGTGAATGAAATACAGGATGGTTATATCAGGGCTTTAGGAGGTAGGGACAACCTGATGTCATTGAAAGACATTTTCATGGAAGTGAATTTAGACGTGATGGGTATGGAGATACCCGCTAAACAATGGATTGTATTTAATGAAGGCTCCCGACAGGAAGTAGATATTATGGGACATAAAATGATCACTTTTATAGGTAAAGATAAAGGTTGGATGATCAATCCGTTAATGGGCGCATCAAACCCTGCCGTGATACCCGGAGCGGCTTTAAAGGCAGCCCAGGGTACCCTGGCCCGCGGCAGTGAATTTGCCGATTACCAATCCAGGGGTTTGAAAGCTATATACCTGGGAAAAGAGACAATCAATGATAAATCCGTTTATAAAATGCGCTTAAATAAAGAGAATTACGAAAACACCATTTACATAGAACCGAATACCTTCTATATTGTTCGTAGTATTATAAAAACCAGCGTAGAAGATGTGGAGCTGGAACAGACAACTGATTTTTCTGATTACCGGAAGTTGCCCGGAGGATTTGTATATCCATATGCTATTACCACCAGTAACCCAATGATGGGTGATATTAATCTAACGGTAGACAAGCTTGAAGTGAACACTAATCCGGACATCAAGGCGCTGGAAAATCCGGAGTAGGACTTTCATGCCGGTTCTCAGCCCTGGATTTCAGCTGATTATATATGGGATAATGAGGCCTTGTTTTTGGAGAATATGTCCAAATCGGCAATTCAAAGGAATTGGTATTTTGAGGAGAGTTTTTCTGAAAAATTACCAGCCGGGGATTTCCTCAACGACAATGAAAATAGTTTCCTACATATCCGTTTAACAGTGCTGTAGTACGCACTTTTGTTCATCAAGATGCTTTTCTATGTTCATTAAGCCGCTGTTGCAAAACGGACTCTTCAATCTTCTTGTGCAATTCTTCAGGTTTAAAGGGCTTGGGTAAATAGCCGTTAAAGCCCTTGTGTAACAAATCCTGCCTGATATTGTCGTAGGTGGCTGCTGTAAAGGCGGTTATGGGAATAAAAGGATGGGTTTTCCTGATTTCTGCAACGGCCTGCGCACCGTCCATTTCCGGCATTTCCAGGTCTATAAGTAAAAGGTCGGGTTGGTGTTTGTAAAACAATTCTACTGCTTTCAATCCATTCTCCGCTTCAATCACTTCTACATTCCATTTTTCAAGAAACCTTTTCGCCACCATCATATTAATGGGATTATCTTCTGCCAGCAAAACCTTTGTTCCATCCAGGCTTGAAAGACCTTTCAGGGTGTCTTCATTAACATACGATTTTTGCTGTGTTGTGATTTTAAATTTTAGTGTAAAGAAAAAGGCACTGCCATGGCCTTCTTCACTTTGAGACTGAAGGAGTCCACCCATCTGTTCCACTAATCGTTTACTAATAGCAAGTCCCAGTCCGGTTCCTCCAAACTTTCGGGTAGTCTCAATATCTGCTTGCATAAAACTTTCAAAAATCTGCCTCATCTTATTCTCCGCTATTCCAATACCGGTATCCTGCACTGAGAAATAAATCTCAGCCTCTTCACTTTTAATAGCAAGCGGTTTTACCTCTATAGTAACGGAGCCTTTCTCGGTAAATTTTACAGCATTAGCAATCAGATTATTCATCACCTGCACTAACCGCATCTCATCTCCAATGACTTCCAGGTTTTTGTCGTCATCTGTAACGGTTCGTAATTCCAGGTTTTTCTCTGCAATGGGTGCGGTAAACGGCGATACTATTTTCTGTAAAAAGGCCTTTAAATTAAACGGCGCTTCACTAAGCACCATTTTACCCGCTTCAATTTTGCTGAAATCCAGGATATCATTTACCAGTTGCATCATGTGCTCTGAAGAGTATTTCAGAATTTCAAAACTCCCCTTCTGGGATGGCAGATATTCTTCGTGAAGCACAATATTGGTGGTTCCAATAATGGCATTCAGCGGTGTTCTCAGTTCATGGCTCATGTTAGACAGGAACCTGGATTTGATCTGCGCGGCTTTTTCTGCTTTTTCCTTTGCTTTTAAAATTTCAAACTCGGCGATCTTAATTTCTGTAATATCCAGAATACTGATTTTACAAAATCTAAATTCCCGGTGCGAAAAAGGAACGATATTAACATATGCGAAAAAAGGAGTTTCCCCTTTTCTGTTAAAATCCATATTGCCATACCAGGGTGATTTCTTTGTAAACTGCTGTCTTCCCTGAACTGCAATATGTTCTTCCATCTGTTCTCCCAGCAGTTGACGCACCGGCATACGGAGAATTTCCTCCTTATTGGATAAGCTAAATACTTCCACTGCCTTTTTATTGCACCCGGTGATTTCAAGACTTTGAGAGTCAACAATAAATACGCTGTCTAGTGAAGTGTCATACACCGTATCCTTAAACCGTGTTTCATCCAATAATTTTTCTTCATTCATCTCCAGCGTCTTTAGCACATAATAAGTAAAGCCTGCAGTAATGACCAGTGAAAGGCTGAGATTAGAACTGAATAAGGCACTATATTGTTCGGCATTGATGGTTTGCACCGTACTTACATAAGGCGCTACAATAAATACCATTGCTGCTGTGATAAAAGTGACAATAGAAGTGAGTACCAACTCTTTATTATTCTTTCGGATATCAATGACAAAGATAAGAGCCAGTAAGAAGGGGAAATAATACATGTGTTCTCCCGCTCTTAATCCCTCTGCATAGCTTATTCCGAACAGGTACAGATTAATCGTAATGATGCCGAGTGCCTTAGCAAATTCCCGCTTACCATCCTTGTTGAGGAAGTAACATACTACTAATAAAATAGCGGAGGTAAGGTTAAGCAAAATGCTGATGTATAATCCATGCAGCAAGTTCATCAGCACCGAAATCAGGTTAACCAGAATACCAAAAAAGATGAAGATGATAAGTCTTTGCACACCCTTATTCTCTTCATGGTCTTTGGCAGGGTCTACGCCACTGTTCAAAATACCATAACCAAAAGATACTAATCTGTCTATAATGTTCGTTTGCATAAGCTGAGAAGATTATTTATCTCAAATTATTTTTAAAACACAAAGGACTTAACGCCTTTGCACTATACAAATTGTGATCATGTATAATGAAGACCAGAAAATAGTATTCCTTTTCTCCCCGAAACTGAACATTGATTTTCTTAAAGAATTGTATGGAGATGATCTGCAACAGGCAGAGACGGTTTTTGAATCTGTTATACAACAGCTGGGTCATGAGCAGCAACTGGCTGAAAACCGGTTTCATGAAGGAGATATGCCGGGTTTAAAAAAAGTTATTCATAAAATGAAACCCTTGTTTGGTTATATAGGGTTAAATGAGTTCATGGAAGAATTTGCTCAATTTGAGCGGGTTTGCATGGAATCCGAAACTGCTTCAGCAGCAGAAAATCAGTTCCGTCATATTCAGGTAATAACAACAGAGGCAATAAAAACAGCTGAAAATGAGTTTCTACGATTGAAACAATACAATATCCAATATCTATGAAATATCAAAGCATTATTGTTGAAGATCTGCAGGTTGCAGCAGACTTCCTTAAAAGGTTCTGTGAAAAATCAGGCGTAATAGACATCGTGGCTCATTTTCTTAACGCAGAAGATGCATTAGAGTTTCTGACCGATAATGTTATAGATCTGATTTTCCTGGACGTCGAAATGCCTGGCGCCAGCGGCTTTGAGCTTTTGGATCAATTGGTGTACACCCCTCAGGTTATTCTCACCACATCCAAAACGGAATATGCTTATGATGCTTTTCAGCACAATGTTACTGACTATCTGAAAAAACCATTTACCTATCAGCGTTTTCTGGATGCCCTGCAAAAAGTGAGCAAAAAATCAGAGCAAATAAATGGAGGATCTGAGCAGGATCACATGTTTATTAAAGCTGATGGCAAATTAATCCGGCTTCATAATGATGATATCTTGTTTATTGAGAGCATGGGAGATTATGTAAAATTCATCACTCCGGTAAAAAAATACATCACCCATAATACCATCAAAAACCTGGAAACTAAAGTGAACCCCCAGGTCTTTATGAAAGTACACCGTTCCTATATCGTTAACTTTACCAAGATTAATGATATTCAGGAAAACGTTTTATTCATAAGCGGGAATATGATCCCTATCAGTAAAACCCACAAATCGGGGGTGATGCAGAAAATTAATATTTTGTAGGGGGAGAAGGGTGAGAGAGTGATCAACTGGAGAAAATACAGCAAATGTGCAGGTTTGAATCTTAAATCTCAAATCTTAAATTAAATCATTCGTCATTGTTCAATAGATCCGGTCTTCTTTTCCTGGTTCTTTCCAGGGCCATATCATACCGCCAGTCTGTAATTTTTTTCGGGTCTCCACTCAATAAAATATGGGGAACCTGCCATCCTCTGAAATCTGCCGGACGGGTATAAACAGGCGGTGCCAGTAAATCATCCTGAAACGAATCAAAAAGAGCGGAAGTCTCATCGTTTAATACACCCGGTATCAATCTGCCCACGGCATCCACCAAAATGGCAGCCGGCAATTCGCCGCCGCTCAATACATAATCACCAATAGAAATCTCTTTGGTAACAAAATGTTCTCTTACTCTTTCATCAATCCCTTTATAATGTCCGCAGATAAGCAATAAATCTTTTTTCAGGGAAAGTTGGTTTGCGGTTTTTTGGTCAAAGCGCTCTCCGTCAGGTGTTAGATATATGATTTCATCATACTTTATTTTCTTTGATAAATGTTCAATAGCGTTTACTAAAGGTTCGCACATCATAACCATACCTGCACCGCCGCCATATTGATAATCGTCTACCTGCCCATAAGCATTCACGGCCCATTGCCGTAAGGAATGTAATTCAACACTCAGCAATCCCTTGTCTTTTGCACGCTTCATAATAGAATGAGAAAGCGGGCTTTCCAATAATTCCGGTAATACCGTTAGAATATCAATATGCATAAGGCAAAGATAAACCCGGTTAATATCAAAAAGTGGACTAAAAGAGTTTCGTTCATTTCACTACTTTTGCCGCAAATTATGAAAATCCATTTCAAGGCTTGTATTATACTATTTTTCTTTTCCGTTACCATTTCCCATGCACAGGAGATTGAACTGGATCCGATAACAGTTACTGCCACTTTAAGCCAGAAAAGAGCATCTGAAACCGGCCGCAACATTATTATCATTAAAGGAGACGCTATTCAAAATCTGCCGGTACATTCGATAGACGAATTACTTCGTTTTGTACCGGGGATTGAGATACAGATGCGGGGTCCTATGGGTTCACAAAGTGATATCGTTTTGCGTGGAGGAACCTTCCAGCAGGTTTTGGTAATCCTGGATGGACTGCGTCTCAACGACCCTAATACCGGACACTTCAACAGTTACATTCCCATTGCCCCATCAGAAATAGAAAGAATAGAAATTCTTAAAGGAGCTTCATCTGCTATGCATGGAGCCGATGCGGTAGGAGGTGTAATCAATATCATCACCAGATCGTTTGCCGATCGGGAACATAAGGAGAAAAACACTATAACAGCAGGCGTCTCAGGTGGTGAATATGGCTTACTTGATACCCATGCAGGCTTCTTTTATAATACCAACAAATTGAATATCGGCGGCGGTTTGCTCAGCAATAATGCAACCGGTATTCCGCAAAGAGGCACTACCGGGTTTTTTCATAATTCCACAGCTTCCATTTCTGCAAATTATCATATCAATACCCGATGGGATATTGCCTGGCGAACAGCCCTTGACAAACGAAATTTTTCGGCTCAAAATTTTTATACCACCAGTTTATCAGACACCGCTACCGAAACAATTTCTTCCTTCTGGAACCAACTCAGAATCGGCTACCAAACTGAAAAACAACAGATTACCCTTGATGCCGGTTATAAACGAATGCAGGATGACTTTATATACAATAGTACGATAGCTGCCAACAAAAATAAATCTCAGGTATTACAAATGATGCTGCTTTACCAAAACCAGATGAGCAGTTATACTAACCTGACTGCCGGGGTGAATTACCAGCAAAGGAGCATACGTTCCAACGATAGGGGCAACCATTCCCGGTTTAGTATTTCTCCTTTTGTTTCTGTTTCTCAGCAACTGCTGCCCCACTTAACTATACATCCTTCCTTGCAACTGGCCGTACTTGAAAATCTGCCGGCAGAACTGATACCCCAACTGGATCTTTCTTACAAAATAAATAGATGGCAATTGCGTGGCAGTATTGGGAAAACTATCCGGGATGCTGATTTTACAGAACGGTACAATAATTACAATAAAACAATTATTCCCAATGGTCAGCGGGTTGGGAATCCGGCGCTTTATGCAGAAAGATCACTCAGTTATGAAACCGGAGCAGATTGGTTTCGGGGAGATAATTTGAAACTTTCCGCCACTTTTTTTCAGCGATTTCATCAGCGACTGATTGATTACAGCAACACGGCATATAGTGAGATGCCCAAAAAAGACAACCTTATTCCTTCGGGAACATACGCGCTGGCTAAAAATATTGCAGCAGTAAATACTACCGGGATAGAAATGGATATGGAATACCGCGTGCGCTTAAATAATGCACAGCAGCTTAATGCCTCATCAGGTTTTGTGTGGATCAGCAGTAAAAGCAGCGATACCATTCCCTCTTTTTATATTTCTTCTCATGCCCGCTTACTGATGAATTTTTCTCTCGTATTCCGCAGCCATGATTTTACCATCAGTTTAACTGGTTTATACAAAAAGAGGGAGCCGCAGTCAGCTTCATTAATCGGGGCGGCTATTACTCCGGATTATTTTATTCTTAACGCAAAGGCGGAATATGCATTTTTTAAAAAGTCTTTAAGCGTATTTGCTGAGATAGATAATATTTTTAACCGGCAATACAGCGATTTGTTGGGCACTCTCATGCCGGGGCGCTGGTTGACGGGCGGAATGCGCTGGCAGTGGAATAAAAAAGATTAAGAACCCTGATCCTGTTTCAATAATTGAGTGGTAACGCCGCCATCAATAATAATATCTGTGCCGGTAATAAAACCTGCCTGATCGCTTACCAAAAACTTTACTAATTGCGCCACTTCATCGGGCAAGCCGTTTCTGCCAAGCGGAGTTAAGGTGAGCATGTGTTCCATAGTTTCGGGATGTTCTTCTAAAGCTTTTTTAGCCATTGGTGTCAGAATGACGCCGGGGGATACCGAAACAATTCTGGCTCCTTTTTTACCGAACCGCATGGCGTTGTCCTTACATAGCAGAAGCACGCCCCGCTTAGCAAAATTATACATGGTGTCTGCACTATTAGCAATAAAGGGTGCTATTGCAGAATAAGCCCCCTCCGATTGCGGATTACGCAAGACCTGATCGTATTTCGGATTGGGCGGCACCGTATGTCCCATCATGGAAGCAAACAGGACTATAACCACATTGGCTTTAGCTACCTCATAAAAGGTTTGAAGAAGTACCTCTGTAGCTACCAGGTCAATGAGAAATACCTTTTCAGGACTGCCCACCGTGCCACTGACACCTGCAGTATGTACCAGTCCTTTAAACTCGCCCTGACTAACTGAAAAATCTTTAAGGGCCCGGACCGAGGATTCATTGGTAATATCACAGGGGAAACCAACCGCATTAATCCCTGCCTCCAATAACTGCTTAACCGTTCTGTCTACCGCCTCTTTGACATAGTCTGTAATAATCAGCTTATACTCCTGTAACGCATGTGCACAACTGCTTCCCAAACCACCGGCTCCTCCGGTGATAACGATGACTTTTGAATCCATGGTAACCTGCGATTTTTCGATAATAGAAACGTTCTTAACGTTTGTAAGTTACAAAAAAAAGAGACTGCCCTTACGAACAATCTCTTTCCGCCCAAAAGCAAAAATAATCTTATTGAAGAATCACCGGAATCACTTCATTATTGAATGATAACCTGTAAATGCCTTTTGAAAAACCATGAGTACCGATGGTATATCTTCCCGGTGCATCCAGCTTCTTATTCCATAATAACTGGCCATTATTGGTGAATATCCTGAGTACCCCTGGCTTTTGCACCTGCACAGTTAACACTCCGTTAGTAACCGGATTCGGATATACCAGTAAACTGGAAATTAGCATTATCAGCTACATTAATACATAAAGTTCCGGTACCATTGGTTTTTATTTAGCGGGTACTATTATAATTGTTCACACTCGTAGCCGTTAAGTTATAATTACCTAATTCCAGCTTATACGTGGATCCGGAGAACTGAATATTACCTACCTGACGGTTCATGTTCAGCACCAGATTACGCGAGGCATCCTCAGCAAAAACAATATCGGCGCTGGTAGCCGGAACAGTAGCGGGTCCCCAGTTGGAGGTGGTGGAAAAAGAGGTATTGGTAGTACCCCTCCAAAAGTTATCATTCCACTGAGCATACAGAATAAGATTGGCAACAGGACTGGGACTGTAGGTTGCACCGCCTGCATAGCTCGTACCCGTACCGTTGGACCTGGTATTCCAACCATTAAAAGTATAGCCAAAAGAAAAGCGACATTATTAGTTGTTGGTACCCCATAACCTAAATATCCTCCGGGAAAAGATATTGTGAGTTATATTTTCTCTATTTTAGCCATATAAATTTTTAATTGTTTTTAATGGTGCGTTGTATAATTCTATTTCCATTTTTTCTCTTAGGTTTAATCCTGAATGCGATAGGACAGCAGTCACTATTCAACCTGAACAGAGGAAATATTCATTTCTCCGCAGCAGATAACGGTGGGCCCACTATCAGGAACCTTACAGTAGAGGACGGATTCCACTTTCCTGTAAGTATACAGAACGAACTGGAAGGATGTACACCCCAGGGGAAAAGAGAAGTGCGGACTCTTCAGCGCAATGGAATAGAATTTTCAAGCCGGCTGGTGAAAAAATCTACCGGAGATTGGGTTCAGTTGATTGAGCGCTTTACGCCTGGCAGGGAGAGTATTCATGTGGAAGTTGAAATCAGAGGATTGAGCCGCCCCTTTTCGGCGCCAATAATCACCAATCTCTCTTATGATAAAAGCAAATACACGCGTGTTTGGATGCCCTGGGGTGACCCGAGAATCAAAGGATCGGAGAAAATGAGCGCTCCCCTAAATGATTGGAAGGATCCTCTCATTGCGCGAGATTTTTTTTCGGATACGCTTTTTTATGGTATGACGCATTATGGTTATCACAATCTGAATCTTTCTTTTTATCCTTCTCTCTTTAATCTTATCAGCATTCCCATGTTTACTGTTATGGAGACTGATAAAGACAAGGCGGTGAGTGTTATCGTTAATCCCGATGATGAAATACTTGATCTGGACATGGTGGTAAAAGAAGAAGGGAAGATTCAAATACGAAGGTTATTCCACAAAATTTCCGATAAGAATACACTCAGGTTCTCTTTTGATGTGATTACTCATGAAGCAGGATGGCGCGGAGGGCTTCGTTGGATGAGCCGGAATTATCCGGAATATTTTAATCCAACAGTCCCTCAGGCCGATTCTTTATCTGGTACCGCAGCCTATTCCTCAAAAGATGTTCCTTTGAATCTTGAAGAGTTGAGAAAGATGAACTTCAAAACCAACTGGAAGGCAAGTTTTGATTTTCCTTATATGGGTATGTTTCTTCCTCCTGTCAATATCCATTATAAGTGGAAAAGTTTTGCGGGTGATTCTATTTCGATTCAGGGTATGGAAGATTATGCCTCTAAAATGCGAGAATTCGGATTTTATGTCTTGAATTATTTCAACGTCACAGAATTTGGGGCTAACGTACAATATCCGCTGCCCAAACCTGCTGCATTCAAAGAAGAGGATTTATGGAAAAACGGCGATGACTATCTGTATGTAAAACTCAGGGATGCCATTCTTCCCGTATCTCCCAAAATGAATTTTCTTCCTAATGCCAGAGCAAGGACAAAACGCGGAGGTTTTTATTATACCTGGGAAAACGGAATTATTATGGATTGTGGTGAGCCTTCCTACCGGAATTTTCTGTTGGATCAGGCACAAAAACATATCCAGTTACTACCTTCCACCTCCGGGATTTGTATAGATCGCCTGGACTGGCTGCGGATGTACAACGAGGAGAGGGATGATAACATAAGCTGGTTTGATAACCGGCCAGCCCGATCTTTAATCTACTCCTGGAAGAATTTAATGTCGGAATTAGGTCCGATGATGCACAAAAATAATAAGGTGATTTTTGTAAATAATCATAATAAGCGTTTAGACCTGTTAAAAGAGGTGGATGGTATTTTTGATGAATTCACTTTTTTGAATAGCCCCCTGAATCTTACTGCACTGTTGTGTATTAATAAGCCGGCCCTTGGATGGACAAGCGATAGCACTGTTATTAAGGCTGTGGGCGCTGATAATTTTTTTCAAAAATACCTTTATATGGGCGTCTATCCAATGGCGCCATTTCCTGGAAATGACCATTCCATTGCTCCGGGAGAATGGACTAACAGACAATACGAAGATTATGGTTCGCTCTTTTCTGTTTTGGAAGGAAAGAAATGGATACTGGAAGCAAACTGTATAGAGGTTAAGGACAATAAGGCAAAGGCAAATCTGTTTAAAACCTTTAAAGGTTATGCTATCCCGGTAGTTTATGGAGGCAATGAACATGAAATAACCCTTAGGGTTCGAAATATTCCACAATTAGAACATTATATTTGTAAGGCCATTTATCCCGGTTCAGAAAAAGAGACGGTTTTGCAACCGGTATTAAATTCTGAGGGACTTACGATAAAGGTACCTCTGAGCAGAAGTTGCGCTATGGTATTACTTCAAAAGCCGGATTGAAAACATAAAGTGCTTTTTTTATGAAAGATAATAACCTTCATCTTACGCAGAACGATAAGCAGGAATTTGATTCTTCAGGATATGTCATAAAAAGAAACTTCTTCTCCAAAGAGGAAACAGCGCGTTTGTACGATGCCGCGATTCATGATCATGTCATCAAAGAGAAGACCTATGGCCGTGCAGACAAAGAAGGACATAAAACCAATCTGGCCTTATGGTACACTCTGGACGACAGTTTGTATAGCCTTGTAGCACGGTCTAAAAGAATTGTATTGGGTGTAGAATTGCTGCTTGGTGGAAGTATAGGTCATTTGCATACCAAACTAATGCAAAAAGAACCCCGGGTTGGTGGCGCATGGGAATGGCACCAGGATTACGGTTACTGGTACAACGATGGCTTTTTGATGCCACAGATGCTAAGTGTAATGACTGCACTGACCCCAAGCGTTAAGGAAAACGGATGCCTGCAGGTTATACCAGAGACACATCTTATGGGTAGGGTAAACCACGAAATGACAGGTGGTCAAAAGGGGGCAGACATGGAAAAGGTGAATGCTGCACTAGATCGTTTTGGACTCGTTTATGCGGAGTTGAATCCGGGAGATACCCTTTTTTTTCACAGCAACCTGTTACACCGATCGGACATGAACAGAAGTGATGAACCGAGATGGACGCTCATCACAGCTTATAATTTGATCTCTAACAAGCCCTACAAGGGTGATTATTCCGCCTCTTATCATCCGATAGATATCGTGGATGATTCTGCCATATTAAATTCCTCAACCAAAGGCATATCTTCAACTGTACAATTTAATACCCCCTAAAGCGAATTTCATAAAGGGATAAACATTAATTGCAATTCTTGCAACCTGGAACTACCTTATTGATTTCCAACCTGCTGCAATTATTGGATAAGAACAAAAGAGTATTGGTCTAAATAAATGTTTGTTTCGCCTAAAAAACCTTTATAGGCACAATATTTAGATTGTTATAGGTGTTTAATTCTGTTGTATAAGGAAATACACTTAGTGTGCTACTAATGTACCATTTGTTAAAATTGGTGCCTTTATATAATACAGAAGAAACGATTATAATGAGAGTTTTTTTACTATTCTTAGGATTATACCTCTTTCTACAACAATCCATATTTTCTCAAACCGCCTATACCTGGAATGGCTCGGTATCCACCTCGTGGTCTACCCCGGCTAACTGGACGCCTGCCGGCATTCCCGGTATAACTGATGATGTAACGATTGGGGCGGTTCCCAGGCTTTGTAAATTAACAACCGGCACATCGGTTAATAATCTTGCACTTAATGGGGGTGTGCTCGACTTAAATATGGACACCCTAAGTATTACCGGCGCCACCTCTGGCATATCAATGGGAACTGTTCAAAACGGTGTATTAGTAATAGCTACTGCTATAACGGCCTTTGGTCCATCTGCCGTTACAATGAACTGTGCGGTTATCGTCAGCAGTGGTACCTTAAGCATTAGAAACACCACCTTTCATGATCGGGTTACGATTACAAAAACAGGATCAACCAGTGATAATAATAATAAAGGGAACCTCTTTTATGGTACAACAACCATCAACAATGCCGGTTCAGGATACCTGATGCTGGCAAATGGCGATCCTGATATTTTTTATGATTCTGTAACTTTCAACAATACAGGGAGCAGTAATCTTTATGTATCCTATAACAGTGCAAACAACGTTTTCGAAGGCGTCAGTACGTTCAATAATTTGTCCACAGCCAGCGGCAATATTTTCATAAGTGAATATGCAGCAGGAACTCGGTTCAATAATGATATTTTCCTTTCTTCGGTAAATGGGAATGGGGTATGGTTTTGCCGAAATTCTTCCGGCTCGGTCACATTTTCTGCAGGAGTTTCTGTAAATATCGGTTCTGCCGGGTTTTCATCGGGCACTTTATCGCTGAAGCAGGTAACACAGATGGGCACTACTCCTATCCATCTTGCAGCTACCCATAATGCCGAAATAAGATTAGGGCCAGACGCAGACTTTGGCGGACCAGTAACCATTTCTGCTCCAAATATTTTCTGCTCAAATTCGCTATTCAATGATAACGTTAACCTTGCAAAAACCAGTGGTGTCTTAAGCAACGCATCTTCTGGTGGCAATATCTTCAATGGCAGCTTAACGGTTAATTATTCGGCTTCAGATGGCAACGGATATTTGTCTTTTGGTAATGGCAGTCCTGACCTTTATAACGGTGATGTATTCTCCAATAATAACAGTCTTGACCGTATTATTTTTGGACACAACTCTGTCAACAACCGGTTTAATGGTAATCTTATTGTTACACAAACAGGTTCTGCAAAAGGTACAACGCTTACCTGGAATTATGGTGCAACCGCTGAAATGGCGGCGGGTAAAACCATCTCCATAGGAAGCGGAGGATTTGATGCAGGTTATTTTTATCTCCAGGGGTTTACTCAGAATGGCGCTGCGCCGGTTACGCTGGTAATGACCGGAAGTTCATCCGTTTATTTTGGAAATGGAAATTCAAATAATCCCTCGAAAATCGGTGGTGACCTAACCATTTCAGCACCCGATATATTTGTGAGGGGCACTACCTTTAACGGTAAAGTTTGGATTACAAAAACAGGCGGAACAAGCAATCACAACGATGGGAAACAAAATATATTCAACGATGATTTAACCATTAATCAGCAGAGCAATACCGGATATTTTATGTTGGGTTACAATGCCAATGATCAGTTTAACGGCAATATAATATTATCCGCTACAGGTTCGGGAGATATCAATTTAGGATGGCAAAATGGAACCGGGCAACCTGTACTGGCGCCCGGAAAAACGATCTCCATCGGAGCAGCAGGATTCAACAGTGGCAGGTTGTTATTGGGTGGATTTCATCAAACAGGAACTGAACCCATTAATCTGAATTTAACCGGTACTTCCAGTCTGCTTATTCAAAATACTTCATCCCCCACCACTTTTAATGGTTCCTTTTCCGTTTCTGCCCCTGATATATTTTTAAAGGGTGGCATTTTTAATAATATGGCAACTATTACAAAAACGGGTGGGACAAATAACCATAACGATGGGAAACAAAATGTTTTCAATGGACCACTAACCATTAATCAACAAAGCAACACAGGATATTTCATGCTGGGTTACCAATCTAATGATATTTTTAACGGCGATATAACGGTCACTTCCACCGGAAATGGTGGTATAAACCTGGGACATTTATCTGGTATATCTGCCTGTACTCTTGCATCAGGCAAAACGATACTGGTTGGCAGCAGTGGCTTCAGCGATGGTTTCTTAAACCTGTATAACTTTACACAACTTGGAAATAAGCCAATGAACCTGAATTTTACAGGTACGAACACTACCTTAAGGTTTGCCAACAATTCGGCAATTGGTGGCGCGCTCACAATCAATAGCCCCGATATTTATTTTGATGGCTGCACCTTCAATGGAACCGTTGATGCTACAAAAACGGGAAGCCGGAATAATGCAGGCAACGGGAACAATATTTTCAACGAAGCGGCTAACTTCACCAATGTAGGCAGTGGTTACTTCATGCTGGGTAATAATAATGCAGACCAATTCAATGATAATACTACTTTCAATAATATCGGAACCAGTCATATTTATGTCGCCTACAATAGCAGCAATAACCTGTTTAATGGTATCACCACCTTCAATAATAATCCATCCGCCAATACTTTAATATATGTTAGCCAATACGGCAGGGATACAAAATTTAACGAAAACATCCTGGTCTCTTCTTCAAATGGACAAGGCATTCAGTTTTGCACAGGGAATAATACTGCGTCTGCCACATTAGCTGCAGGAAAAACAATACAAGTGTCGGGAACAGGATTCAGCGCCGGAACGTTATTATTAAAACAATTTACCCAATTGGGATCAACACCGCAAAATTTAACCCTTAATGGTAACGCCAGTCTTGTTTTTGGGCCATCAGCCGAATTCAATGGGAACCTAACTGTCAAAAGTCCTTCTTTGTTCCTTAACGGAGGCAAATACATGGGACTTGTTCAGGCTACTAAAACCGGCTCTGCAAACGATGCAAGTAAGGGTGACAACACCTTTTATCAAACCGCCACCTTTATTAACGAAGGTGCCGGATATCTTCTCCTGTCTAATGTAAGCGCAGATGCTTATAATGCAGATGTAAATTTCATAAAATCAAATACGGGTGTCATCCATCCCAATTACAATGCCGGTAGTACCTACGCGGGAAATGTTACCTTATCTTCCGCCACCTCCATTGTTTTTGGATCAGCAGGTGGAACAGCCATCTTTACTGGTAGCGGGTTACAAAATATTGCTGTTACACCAGGAACGCCTGAACCTGTTTTTAAAAACTTAGTTATTAATAACACAGCCTCCGGGGTTTTTCTAAACAATACCTCCATACAGGTTCAGAATTCCCTTATCCTGGCATCAGGTGTGCTTCATACTAATAGTTCGTATTTGTTAACCATGTTAAACAATTCCACAGTAGCGGCGGGATCAGCAGTTTCTACCAGCTTTATAAATGGTCCAATGAGGTATCAGAAATCCAGGAGTGGAAGTACGGTTCTTAATTTTCCGGTTGGAAGAAATAGCGATTGCCGGCCTGTATCGTTAACCGTCAATCATTCCAGTAATACCCTATATACTTATGAAGCAGAACTTTTTAATACAAGCCCTGCAGCCCTGGGTTATACCTTGCCCCTTTCTGTAGATTCCATTACAAAAGCTCATTATTATTCTATCAGGCGTACAGACGCTTCTGGAAATAATCAACCCACAGCAGGGCTCGTGGGAGATCAAATCATAGAAGTGCATTTTGGAACGAATGACCAGATTACAGATGGAAACAGAGCAACTATTGTAAAAAACACACATTTGGCCACCACTTCGTGGATAGATATCGGTGGCATTGGTGCCCCGTCCTATGCCGGAGGAGCGAGCCTTACAGGGAGTATAACTTCCAATTCATCACCTTCCAGCTTTAACTCCTTTTCGGATTTTGCTGTTGCTTACCGAAAGCTTGCGATTTTACCAACGGGTTTAATTGATGTTACGGCCTCAGTCAAAAATGATTATGTTAATCTTACCTGGCATACAGGAAACAACCCCGGGAAAAATTATTTCAATATCGAAAGAAGTCAGGACGGCGTAAATTTTGAGTTAGTGCAAAAAATTGATGCTCAAATCCCAGGCAATAGCGCCAATTCGGATTTATCATATACCGGACAAGATATTCAGCCATACAGTGGGATAAGTTATTACCGCATCAAACAAACCGTCTACAGTGGAAAGTATTATTATTCAGAGGTGATAGCCGTTTCAATGGATAGAAATAAGACTTCGGTTGCTGTTTATCCTAACCCTTCTAATGGTTTATTCTATCTCAGTAAGCTGGTGGGAAGCAGGTTGAAGGCGGAATGGTATGATGCTGCGGGACGGAATATTTCAACGCAAACGATATCTGTTCAAAATGGGGTGGCGGCATTTGATACCCGATTTCCGGATGGAATATACTTTTTGAAATATACAACCGATAAAAGTACCAGCCAAATCGTTAGAATTATTATCAGAAAATAAGGTAAGATGGCAGACTCTAAAATTCCTTTTTATAATCCCTGCTCTTTTAATAATTTCGCTTTCCATTTTAGCAAACCCCTAATCCCGGAAATATTAATCAGAACAAGGAATGAAAGCAAGAGTTTTACAGATTCATCCAAAAGACAATGTATTGGTGGCGCTTACCAATTTAAAGAAAGGAGAAAATATTGAACATAAAGGAGTATCCTATACGCTGGCAGACGATGTAGATGCCAAACATAAGTTTTTCATAAATAACATGAAGGCCGGCAACCCGGTATATATGTATGGAGTACTGGTAGGTAAACTGCAGTTTGATGTACCCAAAGGCGGGCGTATGACTACGGATAATACCAAACATGCCACAGGCGAATATGACTATCGGGGAGTAAAATACGAATGGCATACACCGGACGTATCTAAATTTAAAGGCAGGACCTTTAACGGTTACCATCGCAGTGATGGCAGAGTAGGAACTGCCAATTATTGGGTGTTTATCCCTATGGTTTTTTGTGAAAACCGTAATCTTGATGTAATCCGCGAAGCGCTCGACAACGAACTGGGCTATGCGGTAACGGATAAATATAAGTCGTATACCCGGCAATTGCTGGAAGCCTATAAAGAAGGAGCTGATCTGGAAAGTGTCCGGATTGAACATGTCGTTCCCGATCCTGTTCAGCGCAGGGTATTTAAAAATATTGACGGTGTTAAATTCCTCAATCACCAGGGGGGGTGCGGAGGTACACGACAGGATGCAGAAACTCTCGGAAGGGTGTTGGCAGCCTATTCCGATAACCCTAATGTATGTGGGGTAACCGTATTAAGCCTGGGGTGTCAAAATCTTCAGGTGCAGGATTTTTTGCGATATCTTAAAGAACGCAATCCTGATTTTAGCAAGCCCCTGTTGATTTTTGAACAACAAAAGTCTGAAAGTGAGGAGCATCTGGTAGCAGAAGCCATCCGGAAAACCTTTGAGGGATTGACCGAACAGAATAAGCTGGAACGAAAGCCGGCTCCACTTTCTGAACTATGTATTGGGGTTAAATGTGGGGGTAGCGATGGCTTTAGTGGGATATCTGCCAACCCCGCTGTGGGCTATTGCGCCGATTTGGTGGTGGCCCTGGGAGGAAAGATATTACTGGCGGAATTTCCGGAACTATGTGGCGCCGAGCAGGAGCTGATAGACCGCTCGGTTAATGAGACTACAGCACGTAAGTTTATGCGCCTGATGAAAGATTATAATGAGATGGCCCATAAAGTGGGCTCCGGTTTTTACATGAATCCTTCTCCCGGAAATATCAAAGACGGTCTGATAACAGATGCCATTAAATCAACCGGCGCTGCTAAAAAAGGCGGTACTTCCCCGGTAGAGGATGTACTGGATTATACCGAAAGAGTTTCAAAACCTGGACTAAGCCTGGTATGCACGCCTGGGAATGATGTGGAAGCGACTACAGGCAAAACAGCATCGGGTGCTACACTCATTCTATTTACCACAGGTCTTGGCACACCTACCGGCAACCCTATTTGTCCCACTATTAAAGTGGCCACCAATTCTTCTCTTGCAAAAAGAATGGGAGATATTATAGATATTAATACTGGTGGCATTATTGAAGGAGAAAAAACCATCGAAGAAATGGGGGAAGAGATTCTGGAATATTGTATTAAAGCTGCCAGTGGAGAGGTTATTCCTAAGGCAGTACAGTTGAATCAGGATGATTTTATTCCCTGGAAGAGAGGCGTATCCTTGTAGGTAAAGACAGGTATACCTCGGTCGGTACCCGACAGAGGAGGGACCGACCGCAGTAGTGCCTTTACCTCCGATAAATGGGTAGAAAGGAGTCAATCCCGGCTGATCGCTAACGTGTCCTGACCGGGTTGTGGGCAGTATCGGTTTCTACGCTTCTTTAGCGTTTAGCCTCTGTACCAGTTTATAACTTCTGTGGATCAAATGAGCGGTTAGTATGGCTAGTAGAATCTGAAAACCTATTCCACGACTGCCTTCGAAATTCTTAAAATAAAATACCCCCAAAAGAAAGGCAAACCCGATCAATTTCACTACTTCAACCTTTTCGGGAGCAATTTTGCTCAGGTACCTTTTGTTCAAAAATCTGTTAATGAAGAAAATCGAAACGATAAATACTACAATCAACAGCCATTCGGAACTTTCATTCATATCAATAATATTTGTACTAAGATAAATAAATTTTGACAGTAATAGAAATTATTAGAATTCGGACTGCATTAAAAATAGGTAACCCTCTGGAAAATCTGAAGCCGGTTCTTTGATAACGGCGCTTTAAATGGTTAATAAATCCAGGAATGGGTGAAACTGTGTTTTAAATATTCTCTACTTTTACGGTCGCTTAGCATCTTGTTAGCACAGACGAATTTCGAATCTTAAATTTCAAATCAACAATCTTGTCATGTTCAGATTAGATAATAAAATTGCCATTATAACCGGAGGTGGAAGTGGTATTGGAAAAGGAATTGCAGAAGTGTTTGCCGCACAGGGTGCACAGGTATATATATTGGATTTAGATGAAAAAGGCGGCTCCGGGACGGTTCAGGAAATCATTGAAAATAAAGGCAGGGCCGTTTTTCTTAAATGTAATGTTGCTGCACAAAAAGAGGTGAAGGCTATTGTTGGCGGAATCGCCCAACAACATGGAGGAACAATTGATATTCTGGTAAACAATGCCGGTATCGCCCATATCGGACAGGCAGATACTACCTCCGAAGAAGATTTCGACCGGGTAGTGGCTGTTAATATCAAGGGGGTTTACAATTGTCTGCATGAAATTATCCCTTATATGAAAGAAAGGGGAGGAGTAATTCTTAATATGGCTTCTGTAGCGGCTTTAGTAGGTATACCCGATCGCTTTGTATATTCTGCAGCCAAAGGAGCAGTGGCCGCCATGACCATCTCCGTGGCAAAAGATTATTTGAAAAATAATATTCGTTGTAACAGTATCTCTCCGGCCAGGGTGCATACCCCTTTTGTGGATGGCTATCTCGCTAAAACCTACCCGGGGAGAGAAGAGGAAATGTATGAGAAGTTGTCTAAAACACAACCCATAGGACGGATGGCAAAACCGGTTGAAATAGCTTATCTCGCTTTATATTTATGTGCTGAGGAAGCTTCTTTTATTACCGGCTGTGATTATCCGATTGACGGAGGTTTTGTTAAACTAAATACCTGATCATTTTATTACCTGTTTACAATTTATTGATGAAGTATAATTGGATTGCCGGTGTCTTTTTTTTCGCATTGACCACATCTTGCACAAAAACTGATAATGGTGAGGTATCAGAAGCTAAACTTATTTTCAAATTCCGTTTTGATTCTACGCTTCAGCGTCTTGATAACAGCGGGCAGTCTGCACCGGTTACCGTTGGCAATGGAGCTCAGAGTCCGGTTGTTAATAGCATTAGTGTACATTATATTGAATTGTGCGCGAATGAAAATACGCTTTTAGGGCAGGGAAGAATACTATTCCGGGGCATAGAAACCAGTGCCGGGAGCGAAAAAGCAATAGACTATGATAAGGCTGCTTTCTTTAAAAACCATGAAGTGTTTTTTGCTGTTCCGCTGAGAGATATACCGGCAGGGGAATACGAATGGTTTCGAATGGAGCCCGATGGAGTTAATCTTTCTGTGGTTTGTCATATAGATACCACCATAGTGATGACCACCGATACCAGTTCCCAAAGTATTGTTATTAGCCGGGATCAGCCTGGAACCCTGGTTTCCTTTCTCGGATATAATACCTATCTCAATGCGCTTCAACTCAATAATCAGTTTCTACTCATTAATGATAATAGAAAGCAAGGTTATTGGGCATTCGAAACAATTCTCAACGGGGATGGGTTCAGCCAGATCTTTTCTGATTCAGCGCAATTGCCGGCAGGGAACACCACAGTTGTTAATCCCATCTTTAACACTTCTCCTGTGCCGGAAGGTTCGGGAGTCATTACTGCCGCATTTACGCCGGGCAAACTGATTATAACAGGTAGGGAAACCCAAAATATTATAGTGGAAGTGGCGCTGTCTGTCAATCATTCATTTGAGTGGAAAGAGGTGATCGGCAATGGCGAATGGGATCCATTACAGGGAGAGCCAATAGTGGATATGGGTATTCGCGGAATGATACCGCTTATTAAATGAAGGGATCATGATAATTTAATATTTTGGTAAGAAATTGGTAACGTTGGCAGTTAGGTTAAGAATAAGTCAGCGGCTATCCCGTCAGCAAATAATTTCCCGGTATCTGTGAGTATCAGTCTTTGATTCCGGAACAATAGTTTTTCATTTTGATAATGGCGTGCAGATTGTAATATCTTTTCCACAGAAACCTCCCCAAAAAATTTTCTGATATATGCTAGATCTATTCCCTCCATCATCCGCAGACTGGTCATAAGATATTCGTTGAGTTTTTGAACCGATGTAAGTTTCTCCTGCTCGGCAGGAATAATATTTTCGTTGAGGGACTGGATATACAGGGCATTATTGGCAATATTCCAACTGCGAATATCCTTTCCATTGAATGAGTGTGCTGCCGGTCCAAAACCATAATAGGGTTTTCCCTTCCAGTAGGAAGAGTTGTGCCGGCTTCTTTTTCCGGGGAGGGAGAAATTGGAGATTTCATAATGTTCGTACCCTGCATTACGCAACCATTGCATGAGTAGCAAAAACTGCCTTGCCTGTTGAGCGCTGTCTATATCTGCAGTCTTTTTCCTGGCAATCATATTGTGAAGTGCTGTCTTAGGCTCCACGGTTAGTGCATAACAACTAAGATGCGGAATCTTCAAGTCCACGGTTTTTTGCACATTCTGTTCCCATCTGTCATCGCTCAAATCCGGTATTCCATATATCAGGTCAATTGTCAGGTTGTCAAATCCGGCATCCTGTGCCAGCCGGATGCTATTGAGCGATTGTTCTGCATTATGAGCCCGGTTCATCCATCGGAGGTCTCCTTCGTAAAAAGATTGAATACCCATGCTGAGTCTGTTAACACCTGTATTTTTCCATTCGGTAAGTCGCCTGGAGGAAACATCATCAGGGTTTGCTTCAAGCGTAATTTCCGCCTTATCACTAACTGAAAATTTTCGATATAGACCCTCCATTATAGTCTGCAGTTCTCCTGCCGAAAGAAGGCTGGGTGTTCCTCCCCCGAAATATATTGTTTCTATGGAATGATCGCCCTCATAGGGAGAGGCTAAAGCTATTTCCTTCAATAAAGCATGAATCAAATCGTTCTTAAGCCGTAGGGAGGTAGAGAAATGGAAATTACAATATAAGCAGGCCTGCCTGCAGAATGGGATATGGATGTAGATGCCGCCCAATGTCAAATGATTTTTGAATTCAGATTTATGCGATTAGTTTTGCCGGTAATGAGCCGGCTGCGCTGTTTTTCCTGGGTTATGCTATTTATAGCGCTGTCTTTGCATGCAGCCGCCCAGGAAACCTATAGCCTTCAATATACTTTTGTAGACAAAGATACCGGCTTTCATCCGGAAATGGCGGGATTGAAATCCTTGTTTCCTGACCAGACATCGTGCCATCAATATATCAGCCAGACCCTTTTTTTGCTACGCAACCAGGGGTATATAACTGCGTCTATAGATAGCGTGTCGTATGCTCCTGCCTCCGCTCATCTTTGGTTGTACATGGGAAGTGTGTATCGGTGGAACGCCCTGAACACAGATAGTATTGATAAAAAACTGCTTGCAGGTATTGGGTGGAATGATAAACAGTTTAAGGGAAAATTGCTCAATTTTGTTCAACTCCGCGGTTTGCAGGAACGCATGCTCGGCTATTATGAAAATAACGGGTATCCTTTCGCACAAATAATGGTGGACAGCATGATCTTTAAAAAGGAAGAGCTTAGCGCAAGGCTAAGAACCCGGGAAGGGCCTTTTTATATTATTGACAGCATTCGGGTTTATGGCAGTTTAAAAATATCAAGTGTCTTCCTCCAGAAATACCTGGGCATTGAAAATGGTTCCGCCTATAGGAAAGACAGACTGAAAATGGTGAGTCGGCGGTTGTTGGAACTCCCATTTGTTCGGGAAACTCATCCATGGGATATGACATTGACGGGTACCGGATCGGTGTTGAACCTGTACGCAGATGCTAAAAAGAGCAATCAGGCAGATGTGTTGGTGGGTTTTTTGCCTGCTGCCGAGGGCACCGGAAGAACGAAACTGCAATTAACCGGAGAGGCCAATATTAATCTAAAAAATGCATTAGGCAGTGGTGAGACCATTGGTGTAAACTGGCAGCAAATACAGGTCAAATCGCCCCGGCTACACCTGAAATATGAACATCCGTACTTGTTTAAAACACTGCTGGGGTTTGATTTTAATTTCGATCTTCTAAAAAAGGATTCTTCTTTCTTGAACCTGAATACCCAATTGGGCATTCAGTATCTTACGACAGGCAGACAAACCGGGAAGGTGTTTTTTCAACATTTTTTCACTAATGTATTGCCTGAAGGGATAGATACAGCACAAATTAAAGTATCAAAAAAACTTCCTTCTTTTATTGATGTTAATACCAGTAATGCAGGCCTAAGCTACGGATATAACAATACGGATTACCGGTTCAGTCCGCGTAAAGGAAACGAACTGTATCTTATTGCTTCCGCCGGATTACGAAAAATTAAACCCAATACTGCCATTACCGGGATCAAAAAAGATGTTTCGGGTAATGATTTCGATTTTGGGTCGTTATATGATACTTTGGATCTTCGTACTTATCAGTTAAAGTTGAATGTTTCCGGTGCACATTATATAAAAACCGGAAAGCAGTCAGTAATCAAAACTGGTATTAACGGAGGCTGGGTATATAGTAAAAACATTTTTAAGAATGAGATGTATCAGATCGGAGGGTATAAATTATTGCGTGGTTTTGATGAAGAAAGTATTTATGCCGACAGTTATCTTGTGAGTACGCTGGAATATAGGATGTTTTTAGGGTTAAATTCCTATTTCTTCGGTTTTGCTGACGGCGGCTGGTCCCGGTACAATGCCTTTGGGGAGCAGCAGGATATCAGACACACCTACCTTGGGATAGGCTTGGGTATGGCATTTGAAACCAAAGCCGGAATATTAAATCTAAGTTATGCAGTGGGAAAACGGGATGATATACCTTTCAATTTGAGACAGTCTAAAATTCACTTCGGGCTGGTAAGTTTGTTTTAATTGATAAGTCAAATGATAATAAGTTTTGAAAGTATAAAGAGTATTCAGATAATTTTGCAAAACAAAAATCTTTCTTGTTGAGAAGAATCATTTTAATAGGAATTATGATGCATACAATACTATTCAGTGTTGTGTATGCGCAGAATGATTCTTCAGGAGTGAAGCCGGATTCGAATGCCATCAGGATTGCCCCGCTTGTCAGGGATACCGTTATGGCGCCTGAAACCTCCCATAGTACGAGGCTCCCTGAGGTTCAGGAAGAAATCCGGTTGAGTCCGGATACTGCCGACAGCCTTGTTGTTCAGTCAAATCTGCCCGGGTCATTTCCCATTTCACCTTATGGGGATTTTGTATCCGGATATCTAACCCATCATCCTTATTACAACATAAGCAGCTCATTTGTTTTTATGCCATCTAAATGGCATGTCCCTGAAAATAAAGATGGATTGTTTTACGGATTTTGCGGGATATTGTTTTTTTTGGGAATTTTAAGGCTCGGCTTCCCAAAATATTTTCAGGATATCTTTCATGTTTTCTGGCGTCCGGCAGTCAGACAAAAACAGATCCGGGATCAGATTCAACAGGCCGGAATGACAGGATTGCTGTTCAATATCTTTTTTGTTTTCAGTGCTGCCTTGTTCAGTTACCTGATTATACAATATACCATAATAACCAATATTCTTCCCCGGTTCCTGATTGCCTTGTGTTTTACGGGAATTGTTGTAATCTATCTTGGGAAATATGCCGTTCTAAAGCTTACAGGTTGGATGTTTGGGCAACAAAATGTAGCCGGAGCGTATATTTTTACGGTGTTCCTGATCAATAAAGTGTTGTCTATTTTATTAATACCATTAATGATAATGCTGGCCTTTGGTGATAAGTTATTTCAGCAGATAGCATTTACGGTATCGGTTATCCTTTTGTTCTTTTTGCTAATTTATAGATTTATTCTTTCCTTTTCCGGATTGCACAATGAATTAAAAATCGGTTGGTTTCATCTCTTTTTATATGTATGCGGGTTTGAGATTATTCCGGTTCTTCTCATTTACAAACTCCTGTTATATTTGTTAAGGATAAGTTTGTAACTTTGCCGAATCAATACCTCATAGGAATAAGCATATAGTTAAACAGGTGAAAATGGCAATAAGCAGTTCTCGTATGTCTATCAAAAAGGTCCTGATAAGTCAACCGCGCCCTGAATCAGATAAGTCTCCCTATTTTGATTTGGAAAAACGGTTTTCTGTGGAATTGGAATTTATTCCGTTTATCAGGCTGGAGGGGATTCCTTCGAAGGATTTTCGTAAACAGAAAATTGATATCAGTGAATATTCGGCTGTTATTTTTACCAGCCGGCATGCCATTGATCATTTTTTCCGGGTATGTGAAGAACTGAAATGTCCGGTTTCTCAGGGCACCAAATATTTTTGCATTACTGAGGCTGTTGCTTTATATCTTCAAAAATTTATCCTCTATAGAAAACGTAAGGTGTTTTATGGAGCAGACGGAACCAACAAAAGCTTGTTCGATGTAATCAATAAGCATAAGGAGAATGAGCATTTCTTATATCCGTGTTCAGAAAATCAACAGGATAATGAAATCATTAACTGGCTTAAGACCAATCATTGCGATTTTGCTACACCATTTATGTACCGCACCATCAGCAATGATTTAAAACCCATATTTGCGGAATGTGAATTTGACGTGATTTGCTTTTTTACCCCAAGTAGTGTTAGAAGTCTGTTTGATAGCTTCCCTGAATACGAGCAAAACGGTACCAGAATCGGCGCTTTTGGAATTAATACCTCCAGGGCGGTAGAAGAGGCCGGACTAACCTTACATATTAAGGCTCCTGCTCCAGAGATGCCTTCTATGGTAGCCGCTCTTGAAAAGTATTTGAGCAGTATTAACGAATAATAGTTACTAATTTTGCTGAATGGGTTCTCCTGTTCACACCAATCATCTGATTCATGAAACCAGTCCCTATTTGCTGCAACATGCACATAATCCGGTAAACTGGTATCCCTGGAATGAAGAAGCGCTCCTGAAAGCTAAACAGGAAAACAAACCAATTCTGGTCAGTATTGGCTATGCCGCCTGTCACTGGTGTCATGTAATGGAAAGAGAAAGTTTTGAGAATGAAGCGACTGCCGCTCTGATGAATGAGCATTTTGTAAATATCAAGATAGACCGAGAAGAGAGACCCGATTTGGATAACCTGTACATGTCTGCAGTTCAGACAATGACGGGTAGCGGGGGTTGGCCGTTAAATGTATTTTTAACTCCGGAGGGCAAACCGTTTTATGGAGGCACCTATTTTCCCGTCAATCCGGCTTATAATTTGCCTTCCTGGCAACAGGTAATCACGGAAGTGGCCCATGCATTTGAAAGCAGACGGGAGGAGATCGAAGTTCAGGCAGAAAACCTTACAAATGATATTAAGCAATCTGATTCCTTTAGAATAGCGTCTTCTGATGCCGATAATCTGTTAACGGCAAAGCAGTTTGATCGTATTTTTGATACAATTTTTCAGACAGCAGACCGCCAGAAGGGTGGCTTCGGCAGAGCGCCTAAATTCCCCCAAACTTTTACTATTCAATTTTTGCTGCGGCATTATTCATATACTGGTGATACGAATGCTTTGCAGCAGGCTACTCTGAGTCTGGATCAAATGATTTATGGAGGCATTTACGATCAGGTGGGTGGAGGGTTTGCACGATATGCCACAGACAGGGAATGGCTTGTCCCGCATTTTGAAAAGATGCTTTATGACAATGCCCTGCTGATTATTGTTTTGAGTGAAGCATATCAGATCACAAAAAATCCACTATATGCAGACACCATACGGCAGATTACGGATTTTATTGAACGGGAATTTACGGATAAAGAAGGTGGATTTTATTCCTCTTTAGACGCAGATAGCGAAGGGGAGGAGGGTAAATATTATGTTTGGGATAAGGAAGAAGTGGAGTCGGTATTAAAGGGAGATGCTGCGCTCTTTTGTAAGTTTTATGACATAACAAAGGAAGGAAATTGGGAACGTAAAAATATATTAAGGGTTGTTCAACCTTTGGAAGCGTTTGCGGATCAGTATGGAATAGAAGTAAATAGTCTGAAGGAAACGTTAAAAAAATGTCGTAAACGACTTTTGAATTATCGGGAGAAAAGAGTGCACCCATCCCTGGATGATAAGATTTTGTTGAGTTGGAACGCTTTAATGAACAGGGCGTGTTCTATGGCCTTTGCTGCATTGGGTACAGAGAGGTACAGAAAGCTGGCTGAAAAAAATATGGACTTTCTGCTGGAACGCTTTGAAAACAAAGTATCCAAAGACTGGTTTCATACTTATAAAGGTGGGGAGGCAAGACATCCCGCATTTTTAGATGATCTGGCTTTTCTTATTCAGGCGCTTATTAGTTTGCAGGAAATCACCGGTGATCAGCATTATTTGCTTGAAGCAAAACGGATAACAGAACTGGTTTTAAATCATTTTGGAGATAAAGAAAGCGGATTGTTCTTTTATAGCCATCAACAACAGGCGGATGCACTCGTGCGAACCAGGGAAATATATGATGGCCCCACACCATCGGGTAATTCAATAATGGCTTGGAATTTGTATTACCTGTCTGTTGTTTTTGACAAGGCAGAATGGAGGGAGAGAGCGGGGGGTATGATAAACCCATTAACCGGATTAATTGAAAAGTATCCGACTTCTTTTGGTAGTTGGATAGCTGTATATTATGATATTTTTTCCAACCCTTATGAAATAGCAGTGGTAGGCGAACGTTATAGAGATATGATATCTGATATTTTATCTAATTTTTTACCTAATAGAATTTTACAGTCTGCTGCAAATGACCATTCTGAATTTCCACTACTGGCTAACCGTTATGTAAAGAATAAGACTTTTATCTATTTATGTCGCCATTATTCATGCTTACAACCAGTGGAAAATGTGATAGATTTGATGCAACGTATTGAACAGGAACACAAAAGATAAAGAATAAAATAGGCAATATCTAAATGATTGAGACGTTTTATCACTTGTATTTTAGGCTTATTTTAAGACTTGACGCTAAAAAAAATATAATATTTAATAGGTCAAAAATTTAAATTACTATTTCATCTATATTTGTCCATATACCCTTTAAGCTATTTGTATGAAAATCAAGAGCCTTTTATTTAACCTCGTTATAATGGCTGCACTCAGTATGGTGTTTGTCAGTTGCGGCAAGTTGAAATCTTCCAAAGGTGGATTGCCGAATGATGGTCAGTTGCATGGTGTTGCGCCAGGAGGAAAATATGTTCTTCCTAAGCCCCCCGGGATGGTTTATATCTCGCAGGGAACCTTTCATATGGGAGGGAGTGATGAAGACATTAATTATGCGTTTACCGCCAGAAATAAGCAAATTACAATCAGCGGTTTTTGGATGGATGAAACAGAGATCACCAATAATGAATACCGTCAGTTTGTAAACTGGGTCCGCGACTCTATAGCCGGGGATAAACTGGGTTACAAATCAAAAGACGGGAACAGTCTGGACTGGAAGAAAATTCAGACTATTAAATGGAGTGATCCCAAAACCATCGAACAGTTGGATGTAATGATTGTATCTCCGGACAATCGCATTTTTGGCAAGAAAGAACTGGATGCCGGCAAACTGGTATTTCATTCAGAAACTTTTGATTATAAGGAAGCTGCCAAAAAAGAAAATGCAACCCAGGCCAGATCGAAATTCATCATTAAAAAAGATATTCCCATATATCCTGATACGCTGGTTTGGGTGAGAGATTTCTCTTATTCTTATAATGAACCCATGTCTAAAAGGTATTTTGCTCATCCTGCTTTTGGCAATTATCCGGCTGTGGGTGTAAGTTGGAAACAGGCTGTAGCCTTTACAGAATGGAGAACGAAATATTTGAATGGTTTTCTCGAATCCCAGAAAAGAACCCAGGAGTCGGATTTCAGGCTGCCTACAGAAGCAGAGTGGGAATATGCAGCCCGTGGCGGACGTTCGCAGGCGCCATTTCCCTGGGGTGGTTATTATTTAAGGAATAAGAAAGGATGTTTGTTGGCGAACTTTAAACCCGGAAGAGGTAATTATGCTGAGGATGGAGGATTGTATCCCGTGCGTGCTGATGCCTATTGGCCAAATGACTTTGGGCTGTACAATATGTCGGGCAATGTGGCTGAATGGACTTCTTCAATATTTTATGAAGGCGCCTATAACTTTCAGCATGACATGAACCCTGATATTCGCTGGAATGCAAAAGACAGTGATCCTCCCCGTATGAAACGAAAAGTAATACGCGGTGGAAGTTGGAAAGATGTGGGCTACTTCCTGCAGGTAAGCACCCGGACTTACGAATATCAGGATACCGCAAAATCCTATATCGGTTTTCGTTGTGTAATTGATCTGCCGCCTTCCGGTAAACGCAGATAAAAAGAGGACTGCAAAGTACCAGACTTACTACTTTATTTTTGAATAATTAATAACTTAATCTTTATACTAACTAATTGTGCTTGTGTGAAGTTACAAACTTGGCATAACGCATGATCATTACCTTTCGAAAACTAAAAAGAAAAACCCTTTAACAAAACAAAAACTCTCTAATTTATGGCAGGCAAAAACAAATCCACCGAAAGACTCGTCAATGTTATAGTGTGTGTTGGCGCAGCAGTTGTAATTTTTGGCGCATGGGCCAAAATCCTCCACAAACCTTTTGCGGATATCATGCTTACGGTTGGTCTTCTGACTGAAGCATTCATATTTATGGTTTATGCGTTCTTACCTCCTCCCGGAGGTGAAATGCAGGAGATTGCAGAAGCCTTTAAAGGAGGCGGTGTCAGCGGAGGAAACCCTGCTTTAGCATCTATGGATAAAATGCTGCAGGATGCTGCCATTAATCCGGCTAATTTGCAACGCCTTGGTGAAAATTTCAGCAAATTTGGTGCAACCGTTGAAAAAATGTCTGATATTGCTGATATCACGGCAGTTACCGGAGAGTATACCACAAAAACCAAAGCGGCTGCTCAGGCGCTGGATACGGTTAAGGAAGCCTATTTGGGTGCAGCAGGCACGGCCAAAGCATTTAATGACGCCTCTGAATCTACGAAACAGTTTCATGATCAGGTACAAACCCTGACCAAAAATCTGTCTTCCTTAAATACAATCTATGAATTGGAATTACAGGATACAAATAATCATTTGAAAGCAATGAATGGCTTTTACAGCAACCTGGTGCAAGCATCACAATCTATGCAGGGAAGTGTGGACGATGCTAAAAAGACCCAGGAACAGATCAGTCTGTTGGCTAAGAATTTGGGAAGCTTGAATAATGTGTATGGTAATATGCTGTCTGCAATGCAAGGCAGATAATCATCAAACAGGTGGATTGAGTGTTCAGTCCACTCCTTATTAACCCTTGAATTCATATACATTAAATCCTGAAAAATCATGTCACTACCCAAAGAGCCACGGCAAAAGATGATCAACATGATGTACATCGTGCTGACTGCCCTGTTAGCGCTGAATGTATCTGCTGAAATCATTAATGCCTTTAGAACCGTTGACACCAGCCTGGTGAAATCCAATGCTACGCTGTCTACGGCTACTTCTGAAATATATGATGCTTTTGTTGCCAGTCTTGAAGAGCCAAAAACCCGTGAAAAGGCGCAGCTATGGAAGCCTAAGGCAGACCAGGTGCGCGAATTGTCTTCTAAAATGTCTGATTACCTTGATCAACTTAAGGACAGGCTGAAACGAGAAAGTGGTTTTAAACCTGAAAATGGAGATTCCAGTTATAAAATTGATAATCTGGATGCAGCTACCCGTTTAATGGGCACCCAGGGAGAAGGAGAGAAATTGCGTGCAGCTCTTGAAAAATACAAAGAGGACGTTCTTGCAATTGATCCTGAAATTGCTAAGGAATTTGATCATAGCCTCCCTATTAATACAGAAAAGCCGGTATCTGAAGTTGGAAACACCAATCAGGACTGGTCGGCTGCTTATTTCCACATGACGCCTACCATAGCTGCTTTAACCATTTTGAGTAAGTTTCAGAATGATGTTAAGAATACGGAAAATAAAGTAGCTTCTTTTTGCTTTAAGAAGATTGGAGATGTAAAAGTAATTTTTGACAAGTTTGAGCCAATGATTGGGGCCAATGCCACTTATCTGATGCCTGGTGAACAATTGGAAATTAAGGCGGGATTGGGTGCATTTAATGCCAGCGTTAAACCTAAAGTGTATGTTAATGGCAGCGCGGTAACGGTGGGAGACAATGGAGTGGCTGACATAAAGATGCCTGCCGGCGGATCAGGAGGACACAGCCTGAAAATAGATGTAAAATATCCGGATCCGGCTACAGGTGAGGAAAAAACCATCAGCAAAACCTTCGAATATACGGTGGGGCAGCCTTCAGGTGTTGCCGTTATGGCCGATAAGATGAATGTTTTATATGTGGGTGTAGAAAATCCGCTGACTATTACGGCTGGTGCCGGAAGTGAAAAAGTAAATGCTTCCATAAATAATGGTAGTGTTTCTAAAGCCGGAGGAAGCAAATATATTGCGAAACCCAAGGAGCCAGGCATAGCAGACGTAAACGTAATGGTGGATGGAAAATCAGTAGGAAAAGTATCTTTTCGTGTTAAATACCTGCCCCCGGCAACCGGAATGGTGGGAACTTTTGAAGGCGGACAGGTCCCTTCAGCCCAGTTTAAGGCCATGGGAGGTGTAAGAGCCGTACTGCAGAACTCTGAATTTGAAGCGCTGTATGAAGTGGTGAGTTATACCATCGCTGACCTGAGTAGTCCTGATTACAATCCGGTGGCAAATAATGGACCGAGATGGGTGGGAACTGCCGCTACCCTGGTTCAAAATCTGAAAGCCGGACGCGGAGTGTACATTGATAATATTAAGGCAAGAGGTCCCGACGGAAGAACGATCACCTTGAAACCTTTGTCTTTTATTTTGAGGTAATATACCTTTTTGATGATGTTCTTATTATTTGTTATTAGATATTAACACTTTTGACCATGAAACGGATATTTGTGAAATATGCTTTACTGGTAGCAGCTTTCGGACTGGTAGTTAATGCAGCAGACGCACAAACTACAAGAAAAAAAACTACTCGGAACACAGCGCCTGCAGCTAAGAAAACAACGGCTCAAAAAACACAGGCGAATGTGGCCGATCAAAATCTGGGTGCTGCCAAACAGGACACTATGGTGGTGAAAGCGGCTCCTAAACGAGATCCGTTGAAAATGGATACGATTAGAAAATCTCTCCGCAATGATAATGCGATTGAAATCAATCTCGTTAAGGATCGGACTCCTCTGCCCTATGAAAATATCCGTGAGGATGACGCCATTTACAGGGAAAAAGTGTGGAGAGAAATAGATATTCGTGAAAAAGTAAATCTTCCATTCCGGTATCAGGCGGATGAAGACAACGGCAATCAGCGATTTATTGCTATTTTACTGAATACAATAAAGAGTGGAGAAGTTACAGCCTTTGATGCTTCCATAGATGACCGCTTTACTACGCCCATGACGCTGGAACAGATTGGAAACAAATTGGCCGGATCATGCGATACGATTATGGTGCCCGATATGGAAAAGGATCCTACCCTTTCAAAAGGAATCATGAAGGAAGAAGTGGTATGCGAGGAATTTAATATGGATGATATCACCAAATTCAGGATTAAGGAAGAATGGGTATTTGATAAAGAGTCTTCCAGAATGTATGTGCGAATTCTCGGTATTGCACCGGTAAAGACCTATTTCGATAAAGTTACCGGTAAAGAAATCGGTTCTGCGCCTATTTTTTGGGTGTATTATCCGGATATGCGGCCTGCCCTTGCTAAATATGAAGTATATAATGGTAGAAATTTCGGAGCGAGGATGAGTTGGGAAGAATTGTTTGAAAGCCGCTATTTCGGTAGTTATATCGTTAAATCTACCCTGGATAATGCTCAGGATCTTTACTTAAAGCAGTATGTAAAAGACGATATGCTGCGTCTTCTGAAAGGAGAAAGTGTTAAGAATGAAATATTTAATTACGAGCAGGATCTGTGGTCGTACTAATAGCCTGGAAAAAATAAATTTCAATAGAAAAGGCGTCTCCTGAGTTGAGGCGCCTTTTTTCTTATTCTGCATGAGTGTTACACTAATCAAGGTTTGTTATGGAAGCATGAATACTTGTTATGGATCCTGCTCTGTTTTTCACAATAGGATGGTAAATTATTGTAATGCTGATCGTTGCCTGAAGGAGAGGAATGGATATTTCTAAAAATCAGGAATTGGTATAGAAATAGTAAAATCCAATTTCTCTCTTTTTTCCATGATCTTTCCTGCCGCCGGCGTATTTTGAAACCAAATGACGCTTCCTGTTCCGTTCGCCTCCCTGATTTAATAATGAACAGATCAGAAGCATTCAAATATCCCCTTTTTGAGGTATTTTTTTTCTGGCTCCCCACCTTTATCTTTACCTCGGTTTTTCATAGGATATTGGATTTTAAAACGGGGCTGGATTTCTATCTTGCCCCTTTTGTTTTTTAGTCCCAGTGATTTTTCCCTTCTGCCTGCGGGATCAACTGTTCCTTAGAAATCCCAGATGTATTTTTCAATAATGATTTTTTCTGGCTGATCCTTTTTTCGAATGATGGATGTAATCTGGCAATAATTATTGGCGCTCCATAGCATTTTTTGAACCATTGAGCTGTCATTATTTGAAAGATCTTTTTCTATATAAATGGTTTTTACCCTGGTATTTTCGGCATTGAGGAGTACATCTGCCTTCCTGATTGTTGTTCGTTTATTGGTAGCAAGGTAGGTTAAGGTAATCGTGCCCAAAGAGGCATCTAAAAAGGAGGTTTCGCTGTATTGTGATTTAAATTCAGGAGCACCGATATCAGGAGTTATAAAACCATCTGCAATAGCTTTGAAGTCTTTCTTATCGGTAATGGAGGTGTCTGTAACCTGTGCTATTGTAGTGTATTTAATTACCGCCAGAGGCATGGAATCTATATGAAGAAGCTGACTACGAATAAAATTGCCAATTGGATAATAGGACTCATTAGAAGGATCTCCTAACGCTCTTTCGTTAGTGTGGTTTTTACAATTGTACAACAACAGATTGCACAGACAGACAAAAATGATCAGTTCCTTTTTCATTTCTTAAAAATAATGAAAACGATGAAGATTAGGAATGGCTATAATAAAACAAATAGCAGTAATATGATATCAGGGGGTTGTAGTATGAGTAACTTCAAAACAACAGGATTACTTCAGGGTTTTTGTTACCCCAATTTTGAATCCAAAATCAACGAGATATTCCCTGATCGGATATTGACTTTTGTAACTCGACATCAATTGATATCTCAACTGTGGGCCTGCCTGCCACTTGAAAGATCCCATCTGGTAAGACACATAGGTTTCCACTCCTGCATTAATATTCCATTTGCGAATCAGAGAAGGGTCTTGTCCGTACCGGGTAAAGTCTGTAGATAAAAGATAAACATTATTAGCAAAATTATAGACCGGTTGGGCGCTGGCAGCAATATTCCAACGTAAAACGGAATTACCGACCACCCCCCATTCAAAGCCAATGGGCATGGATATTTGTAAATATTCATTATTAAACCACGAGGCGCCACGCCCGGAATAGTTTTGCAAAGTGGAAATGACATTGATAGAATCCGGGCCTGTAGGCTTGGCTATAACTGCAAGAGTGGTTTCTTCGGGTTTGGCAACAAAGGCTTTGAGCTGGTATCTCGAATAATTAAGTTGCAATCCGCCTCTTAATAAAAAGTTATCCGCTAATTTATAGGTAAGATTAGCACCAATTTCTGCACCGGCTGCTGGTCTGTGCGTAACCAGTTCGGAAACAGAATGGGCTTCTTCAACGGTACTGTAAGGAATTCCTCTGAATACTTCACTGATCTGATCAACTCCGCTGGTTAATTTCCGGTAACTTATAGTTGGTGAAAAAAACAATTGCCATTCAAATTTTGATTTCTGGAAAGGTTCACCGCCCCATAATACTTTCTTAGTCTCTGCTTCTCTGTTTTCCGGATTGTTTGTGGTCAGCAACTGAGCTACTTCGGATTTATTATTTTCGGATGAATTGATATTAGTTACCGTGGATTCGGAATCGGTAAAAGCATTTGGAGACTGACTTTTGGAAATAATATCTTCACCTTTACCGGCAACCTGTGCTATCAGGCTTGTTTTTTCAGGAAGGGTGACAGTGATTTTAGCAGCTGATGGCTCATCCGGAGTGTACTTGCTTTCGCCTTCGAAGTTTTTAGGATTTGAATATTCGGAAAGATTATTATTAATCGTCCTCCATTGAGGTATGACTTTCTGCTCTGTTTTTTTGATATCTGTTTCTCTGCCGGAAAACTGTCTGTTCGGATTATGGGGAGAATAATATTGGTGATCAACAAAAAAAACGGTACCGAGAAGCACCAGGGCGGTGAGTGAAATATAAGGCCACTTTTTTCGGGGATGAACAGATCGGTTTATATTGTCCCACAGTTTATCTGATGGATACATCTTATATTGATCCGTCTTTTCCTTCAGATAGTTTTCAAATTCGTCTAAATGTATATTTCTCTCCATAATCAGTTCCTGGTGAATTCATTAATAGGTCAGTAGCTTTGGTATTTATATATTACAATCCCAAAAGCATCCATCATGGGTTTACCGCCACTATTTCCAGTTTCTCTGCATATCCCGGCAAAATGTGTCTTTTTATCAGGATATTTTCTAACATCATCTTAGCTCTTGTATATTGCGAACGGCTCGTACTCTCTTCAATATCCAGCATAGCCGCTATTTCACGGTGCGTATATCCTTCTATAGCATACAGATTAAGCACAGTACGATAGCCGAGAGGCAACATCCTGATACATTCAATTACCTGTTTAGCCTGAACGATCGAAGGAATGCTTTCTTCACGTACATGTATACCCGAAGCGTGTATAATATCCAGACTGTCTGCAAACTTTTTATTTTTCTTCAGGTTATTGATACAGGTATGTACTATAATTTTCCGTATCCATCCTTCGAGCGCCCCCTTGTTCTGAAATTGTTTAATCTGTCCAAAAACCCTGATAAAACCTTCCTGCAGCATGTCTTCCGCATCTTCCCTGTTCTTTGCATAGCGATAGCACACAGACAGCATTTTAGAACTATATTTATAGTATAATTCCTGTTGTGCTGTAGCCTGGTTCCGGATACATCCGTTTAACATTGCCTCTTCTGTCATGAAATCAAGATGGATTTCATGTAATTTAGACAATATTTTGATAAAAAGTGCTGCCTTTTCCTAAAAATTTTGTTTTTAGATACAGGTCTTATTTTGTTAATGACGTTTCTTTCACTAAAATGTTACCGGTCATTTCTTTGGGTATGGGTAATCCCATCATATATAAAATGGACGGGGCAAGGTCGCCCAGTTTGCCACTGCTGATGGTACCTCTCCACTCTTTGTCAATGACAAAGAAGGGAACGGGGTTCAGTGTGTGGGCTGTATTGGGCGTGCCATCTTCATTAATAACATAATCAGCATTGCCGTGGTCGGCAGTGAGGAAGATGGTATATCCATGCTCAAGTGCGGTTACAATCACCTTTTCCACACAGGTGTCTACCGTTTCAACAGCTTTAATCACTGCTTCCCATACCCCGGTATGACCCACCATATCTGCATTGGCGAAATTGAGACAGATAAAATCTGCTGTTTCCTCCTGAATTTCGGGAATAAGAGAATCCGTAAGTTTATAAGCGCTCATTTCAGGCTTGAGATCATAGGTTGCCACTTTAGGAGATGGAGCCATTATTCTTTTTTCTCCTTCAAAAGGCGTTTCTCTTCCGCCGCTAAAAAAGAAAGTGACGTGGGGATATTTTTCTGTTTCGGCAATTCTAATTTGTTTTAATCCATTTGCCGCAATTATTTCTCCGAGGGTATGGGTAAGGTTTTCATTTTCGAAAATGACATGGATGTTCTTATAGGTTTTATCATATTCCGTCATGGTAGTGTATTCCAATGGTAATACATACATATCCTGATCGGGTTTATTAACCTGGGTAAGTACTTCGGTAATCTCACGGCAACGGTCGGTGCGGAAGTTGAAACAGATCACAGCGTCCCCCGGTTGGATCCGGCCTCTGCTTTCTTCAGCCTGTTTCTTTACAAGGGGTTTAATAAATTCATCTGTAATATTTGCGTTGTAAGAATCCTCTATGGATTCAATAATATTGTTGGTTAAAGTACCTGCTCCATGAACCATAGCATCATAGGCCAGTTTTACTCTTTCCCAGCGTTTATCTCTGTCCATTGCATAATAACGGCCTGTTACTGTGGCTATTTCTCCTGTGGTTTGGTCTAAATATTGTTGTAATTCCTTAATGAAGCCAAGACCGCTTTTGGGATCTGTATCCCGTCCATCGGTAAAAGCATGAATAAATACATCCTGTAAGCCCTCTTCCGCACAGATATTGATTAAAGCTTTAAGATGATTAATGTGCGAATGGACTCCGCCATCACTTACCAAACCCAGGAGGTGCAGAGATTTCCTCTGTTCTTTTGCATATTGGATAGCATGAAGCAGAGTTTTGTTTTTACTGAGTTCTCCCGAACGAATAGCCACATTGATCCTTTGAAGTTCCTGATATACTATTCTCCCTGCACCCAGGTTCAGGTGTCCTACCTCGCTGTTCCCCATTTGCCCCTCCGGCAAACCAACGGCTTCACCGCAGGTAATTAATGTAGTATGGGGATATTGATTGTAAAGAGAACTTACAAAAGGTGTTTTGGCATGCTGAATGGCATCGCTGGATTTTTTCCTTCCCAGGCCCCAACCATCCATAATGATAAGAATCACTTTTTTCTGTTTCATGCTGTAAAAATAGGATATTTCCATTTTAAGCCGATTGGAGAATATCGGTTAGGGGGTATTTCAATTTTTCGCTTCATGCACAACTTTCCGGTCGGTGAGACACCGACCGGTAGCGGCTTCTACAGGCGGGTAGTGACACCCGCCTGCGAAAAATTGAAATACGTCCTATCGGTTACACGCGTATGATAAGGTTTGATATGAAATGAGAGAGAGTTTTTTTTAACATTTCTTAAAATATTGATCAATCTGGCACATTTTTGGAGATCACTTCATTGATCATGTTGAATTTATGAATATCCATTTTTTTAAGATCCTTATTCCTGCCCTGTTGCTTGTGGGATTGATGCTTAATTATTCTCTTCCCAAAACGCAGAGTTCATCTGTTGATATAGTGAATGCAATGAATGCAGGAAATGTGGAACAGATGTCACCGTATTTTGATCGCATGGTGGAGATTACCCTTCATGATAAAAGCAATACTTTTAGTAATAGTCAGGCGGAGGTTATTTTAAAAGACTTTTTTCAATCCCATAATGTAGAGTCATTTTCCTTAATTCAGAAAGAACTGGATATTAATGAAGAGGTTTATATTGGCCATCTAAAAACCAGCACAGGACAGTTCAATACGATTTTTTTCCTGAAATCACGGGGGGATCAAAAGTTACTCCAGGAGATCAGGTTTGAAGGAATCTAATGCTGTCTTGTTTTCAGACTGTGTTTTGACCAGATGAAATCTGCATCCAATAAATCAATGACAGCCTTTTACGGTATTAATTTTTTAAGGGAGATTGAAATATTTTTCCGCGTTGTTGTAACAAATATCCTGTATCATATTTCCCAGCCATTTAATGTCGTTAGGCAGCAGTCCGTTTTCCACATCGCTACCAATGAGGTTGCACAAAATGCGACGGAAGTATTCGTGACGGGGCCAGGAGAGAAAACTTCTTGAGTCTGTAATCATCCCCACAAAACGACTCAGCAAGCCCATATTACTTAGCACATTCATTTGCTCCTCCATTCCATCTTTCTGGTCAAGAAACCACCAGCCTGAGCCGAACTGGATTTTTCCGGGGATTTTCCCATCCTGAAAATTTCCAATCATAGTGGCATACAAAGCATTATCGGAAGGGTTGTTATTATAGATAATAGTTTTAGCCAGTTTTTCTTCTTTATCCAACCGGTCAAGAAATGCCGCCATTGCCTGAGCTACCGGCCAGTCGCCCATAGAATCAATACCCGCATCTGCCCCTATCCGTTTCAGTAAGCGGGTATTGTTATTGCGCAAGGCGCCAATATGGAATTGCTGGGTCCATTTTCTTTCCGCATTCCAAAGACAAATGAAATGCAGCGTAGCAGATTTAAACCGGTGCACGGCTTCAGGGGTAAGTGTATTACCGTTTCTGATACTTTTAAAACTTTCTTCTAATTGTACAAGTGTAAAGTCGTCTGCATACATCGTTTCCAGTCCGTGATCCGAAATACGGCAGCCGGCTTCATGGAAGAAGTCGTGACGCTGTTTCAATGTATCCAAAAGTTGTTGATAGGTGCTGATGGTGGTATTGGCTGATGCCGCTAACTGATCAATATAATGGTTATAGGTTTCGGGATTTTCCACCGCCATTGACTTATCCGGACGAAAAGCCGGCAATACTTTGATCTTAAGTCCGCTCTGTTTGATCCGGGTGTGGAAGTGCAGGTCATCAGCAGGGTCATCGGTGGTACAAAGCGCCTTTACTGAAAAGTAATCGAGAATAGCATGAACCGGTAAAGACTTTAATTTTTCATTGCACTCGTGGTATATCTTTTCGGCAGAGTTTTCATTGAGCAGGGTGGAGATACCAAACGGTTTCTTCAATTCAAGGTGAGTCCAGTGATAGAGTGGATTGCGCATGGTATAGGGCACTGTAGCTGCCCATACTTTGAATTTAGTATAGTCATCCGCATCTCCGGTAATCTGGTCTTCCTCCACACCGTTGCTACGCATAGCGCGCCATTTATAATGGTCTCCTTTCAGCCAGATCTCCGTTATCGTTTTAAACTGTTTGTTTTCGGCTATTTCAGCAGGAGGTAAGTGATTGTGATAATCGAGGATAGGCATGGGTGCTGCATAATCGTGATACAATTTCTGTGCAGTCTTGCTAAAGAGTAAAAAATCTTCGTCTAAGAAATTTTTCATACCTGTAATATTAAACAAAACGAATAAAAATGTTTTCTATCAATGCATTGAGACGGATTACATTGTAGATTTTTCAATATATTGAATAATCTTCTTAATGTGATCGGTCACTAAGTCATACCGGTCGTTAAGCAACCATTCAGAAGGGAAAAGCTGCGAGCCAATACCAACCGCGGTTACTCCGTTTTTGAACCAACTGTCAATATTTTCTGCCGAAGGCTCAACTCCGCCTGTGGCAACAAAATTTATATTGGGAAATACCGCCTTTATGGCTTTAATAAAACCCGGTCCTCCCAATTGTTTAGCCGGAAATATCTTAACTGTATCTATCCCCCATTTTTCTGCCAGCCCAATCTCGGAAGGAGTGGCACAACCGGGCATCCAAAGCTTTTTATGGACTAACGATACCTCCCGTATTTCTTCCAAAATCAGGGGGGAAATTAAAAAGTCGGCACCAGCTTTAATGAATCTTTCTGCTTCCTGGGCATTTTTGATGGTGCCAATACCGAGCGCCATCTCCGGTAAATGAGCGTTACAATATTTGCGTAGTTCAACAAATAGTTCATAGGCATTAAGATTGCGGTTCGTAAATTCGAATAAGCGGATACCTGCGTCATAAGAGGCTTTCAACACTTTGCGGCAGGTGTGGATATCTTTATGGGTAAAGAGCGGAACAAAACCGGTTTGCTTAACTAATTGTGTTATTTGCTGCGGAGACATTAATGTTCAATTTTAGTGGATGGATATTAATTTGAGCAGACACAGAAGTGGGATAAAGGTAGCAAAGGCGGTTCATATTATAACCACTCAAAATATAGCATTTCAAAATAATCTTTTTACCGGATGATTCTACCGCTTCCTTTCTGTTGAATTACCGTTTGTATTTCTGCCATAGAAGCAATGTTGAAATCTCCGGTAATACTATGTTTTATGACTCCGCAGGCAGTAGCAAAATTAATAGCATCCTCCAGTTTGGAATTTGCCCTTAGGGAATGTATCAGTCCCGCCATAAAAGCGTCTCCAGCACCTATGCGTTCGGCAATATTTTGGAGTTGATAAGGCTGTGAATTGAAAATTTCACCTTCATGCCAGAGATGTCCTGTATATTGGTTGGAGCTGGCGCTGTCTTGTCTGCGCATGGTCATAGCAATATATTTTACGCGGGGCAGGGCCTTTTTCAGGAGATGGAATGTGCTTTCCACTGGCTGTTGTTCATCCGGGGTGATACCGAGATACAATTTGGCAGTGTCTATATCTGCCAGCAAAACATCGCAATATTCTAATAGTTCGGGCATTATTTCGTTGGGGTGTTTGCCATATTTCCAAAGCGTACTCCGGTAATTGAAATCGGCAGAAATGAGAAGATTGCTTTCCTGAGCTGCCTGCAGCGCTTCTTTGCAGGTGTCTGCCAATTGCTGGTTTAAAGCAGGGGTGATACCACTCCAGTGGAACCAGTCACTTGTTTTAAAGAGTTCATTCCAGTTTATTTGTCCGGGCGCAAGGTGACTGAATGCAGAGTGTTCCCTGTCGTAAATGATTCTCCCGGCTCTTGAGCCCTGTCCGCTTTCATAATAATAAGTTCCTACACGGGTATCGGATCTGGTGAGGATATGGGTTTGAACTCCGTATTTGTATAATTGGGCCAAACCTGCTCTTGCCAGTTCATTTTCGGGCATAGCAGAAACATACAAGGGAGAATTGCCCAGGATAGAAAGGGAAACAGCAATATTAGCTTCAGAGCCTGCCCAATGCATCTCCAGCGCATTGGCTTGAATTATTTTCTGCTGATACGGAGGCGTTAGCCTGAGTAAATATTCACCAAATAATGCAATCTTTTTATTCATAACCGGCATCTGTCTGCCGAAAGTAAGGCAAATGAATGAAAATAGCTGCCGGAGTTGATTCTTTTATCCCGATAGATCTGGGATATTACTTCGGGAGAGCATTGTAGAAAAAAGAAAGCCTCCCTTAAGGAGGCTTGATGCAGTTGGTTTTGGGGCTATTATTTAGAAATTAACCTTAATAAAAGGAATTACCGGAAACGACTGCTCTTGCATTTCCTTTATGAAATATAACCCCGGTGATAAGTTAGAAATGTCCACACACACATTTGTAAGACTATTGCTTCTTAACCGTTTTACAACTAAACCATTATTATTGACAATCAACCATTCCGAAATGCTGCTTGAAGGAGGAATATTTATATAAATTTTTTCCCGGGCAGGATTGGGAAAAACTTTAATATAATGATTATCAGATAGATATATTGACTGCTGTTCAGAAAAATATATTCTACCTTCTCTATCAATGATCTTTAACCGGTATCTGTTTTTGCCCGGATCCGGTTTAGCATCCAGGAAAGTATAGAGATGTCCCGGGGTTGGATTTGATGGAATTACAGATGTAATAGCTACAAAATCTTTCTGGTCCGAGCTTCTTTCAATGATAAAGCCGATTAGCGCGTTTGGCTTATAAGCCTGCCAGGAAAGTAAGGTTTCTCCGGCATTTGTAATCGCCTTCCATTGTGTTATTTCGAGAGGTAGAGGGTTATTGGGGTAGTCGCTTGCTCCGGCGAGGGTAAAATTTCCGAAATCGGTAAGGGTATTACTGGTTACCGATCCGTTTGAGCCTGGGGTGCCTATATGACCACTAAGGTTAACCGACTCCCATAAGCTCCCGTTAAAATGCCCAATCCTCAGCGCATCCATATCGGTAATTCCGCCACTATTGGGGTCATAAAAACTCAGTTCCACGGCGGCGCTGCCTGCTCCTTGGATATTCCAATACTCTATATGACTGATATGGTGGAGGTTGCTGCCTATGTTCGATCCAATAGCAAGATAGGGATCGTCCATTTTGAACTCAGCCTGGAAAGTGCCGGTAGCATTCCGAAGAAAAACCGGTCTGAGCTTTCCACCTGATCCCACCGGAAAGGAAAAATCGGCATTATTCAGCGCTATCTTTTGTACGGGGCCGTCAATATAGGACTGGTCGCAACCAATATGGGTATAGGTATTAAGATGACTATAATCGTGCAAACAACTCCTGGTTATTGCTGTGGTATCGAGAATGACCAGTGCAGAAGATGAACTTTGTATAATGCCTTTTTGAAGATTTAATTCGCCCCTGATGGTAACGTTTCGCAGTATTTGGGTAGAGGTATTATTTACGGTTAGGTTTTTTATAGTGATGGCGCCTGAGCCGCCACCTGAGCCAATGGTTTGATTTGCGCCCAGCATTTGCACTGCACCCGGCATATTATCGCTGCCTATATCAATAAAGGCAGTGTCCTCACAAATAATATTGCCATAAATGTTGAAATTGCCGGTATGATTGCCGTTTGTATTGGGTTTAAAGGTGAAAGATCCAGACTGCAATCTGAAATCGTTTTTAATCGTACAATTTCCTGAGGATCCAATACCCGAAAAGTTTACTTTCCCTTCTATATAAAAATGACCGAAGGAACGTCCTGCCATTGATGATCCGGGTCCGTTTCTCTGATATTTATATACACTTTCCGTATTAAAAATTGTAACGGCATTTGGTGCGCTGGAGCCGAAAGGGTTACCGCCGGCTTTATTGATATAATATGCTCCACTTTCGAAAATAATTGAATTTAAATTTTTCGTTCCAAAGGCATTTCCATCGAATCCGGTATTAGCGGTAAACACAGAGCCATTTTTGAAATGAAGCCCTCCTGCAGAAACAGCGGTTAGTCGATGAGCGCCATCAAAGAAATCTATACTGCCGGAAACCTCGCCTGAAAAGTTTTCATCAATATTAATTTGAATAGCATTGTTCCCTGTAAGTTCCAGTGCAGCGCCGGCTTCTATTAAAAAATGGGGTGCAGATAGAGCTGGATGGCCTATGGTCATTAGACCTGTGGAAGCGCTGCTTATACTTAATTTAGCATTATTACTTATCCAGAGTTTTCCAATATTTTCTGCAGATGGCATGTTTGTGATTTCTGCATTTGCAGAAAACACAAGTATATCATCAGATGCGGGAGCATTTCGCTGCGGACTCCAGTTGGCAGGATCAGTCCAGGAGCCAGCATAAGTATTCCACGTGTAGGTTTGCTGTGCAAATAACAGCATTGGGGCTGCAAAGATGCAGGTTAGCAGGTGCTTTTTCATGTTTAGTCGGTTTTTATTGTTAGGTTAGCTGATCTGAATTCATCAAATTCAAAACAGTAGAGGAAAGTTAATATTTTTTTTTGATTCATTATCTGTAATTTTCGGCGTTATTAATACACAATTGTATTTTTGAATTTCGCAGATTTATTTTGCGGAGATTTTCCAACATCCGGTATAAACTAATCCATGATTGCAATTTGTAAAAAGGAATTCGCACAATTCTTCGGCGGTTTAACAGGGTATCTGGCGGTTGTCATTTTTTTACTGCTCACAGGTTTACTGCTGTTTGTATTTCCAGGAACCAGTTTGCTGGATAACGGGTATGCCACACTGGAACCGTTTTTTGATTTTGCACCTATGATATTGTTGTTGCTTATTCCGGCGATCACAATGCGCAGTTTTGCCGATGAATTTAAATCGGGTACTTACGAAATTCTCGCCACCCGTCCTCTTAGCAGATGGCAGATCGTGTTGGGAAAATACGTAGCCTGTCTTGCCACCACCGTAATAGCACTTTTGCCAACCCTCATTTATGTATTCACTATCCGGAGTTTATCTACCGGAGGTATTGACAGTGGCGGAATAGCAGGCTCCTATATAGGATTGTTTTTTCTTTCTGCCGCTTTTTCTGCTATTGGAATTTGTTGCAGTTGTTTTACCAATAATGCAGTAGTTGCGTTTTTAGCCAGTGCATTTTTCTGTTTTGTTTTGTATAGTGGTTTTACTGCCATAAGCGGATTATCTTCCTTACAAGGTACCTGGGACTATTTCATAGAAATGATTGGAATTGATTTTCATTACCGGAGTATGAGTAGAGGGGCGGTGGATAGCAGGGATATCATTTACTTTCTCAGTCTTATATTTCTGTTTTTGTATCTATCTTATAAAAAATTACTGAACCGCTAAAGTATCCATGAAAAAATTGTTGCAATCTCGATATAGCTGGATTTCTGTTGTTGCGGCACTGTTATTTATTAATCTGTTTGCAGGCCGCTGGCATTCTCGTTTGGATCTGACTACAGAAAAGAGGTACACGCTTTCTGAAGCCACCCTTGAGTTATTGCGCTCGCTGAACGAGCCGGTAAACGTTACGGTGCTTTTGGACGGTGATATGCCTGCGGGATTCAAAAAACTGGCAGGCAGCACCCGGGATATGTTACAGGAATTCAGAGAGGTCAGTAAAAATCAGGTTCGCTTTATTTTCCGTCAGCCTGGGCAGGGATTGAATGACAGTTTAAAATCGGCACTGATAGATTCATTGCACCGTATCGGTATTAATCCCACCAATGTACGTGCCAGAATCAAAGAGGGACAGGGCGAAGAGCAAAGATTGGTATATCCCGGCGTTATTGTTGAATATGAAGGAAGAGCGTTGGGGATAGATCTGCTTCAGGGACAGAGTAGTGTAGAGGGTTTGCATTCTTTGAATAATGCGGAGGCCTTATTGGAATACAAACTGGCCGGAGCGATTGATAAAATACAAAGAGAAAAAGTGCCGGTGGTGGCCTATCTTACCGGAAATGGTCAGCCGCAGAGCTATGAAGTATATGATTTAATTGAGAAGGCGGTTAAGCCTAATTATGGATTCAGCATCTTACCGATAGACAGTGTGGGAGTAATTCCTGATGTGTTTGATGTATTGCTGATTGTAAAACCTATGGTTGCTTTTAGTGAGGCACAGAAGCTTAAGATTGATCAGTTCGTTATGCGTGGCGGGAAATTGGTGTGGGCGATTGACCGCTTGTATGCTAGTCTGGACAGTTTGATGCGAAGCCAGGGCAATTTTATAGCATTTGAAATAGGGTTGAATCTCGATGATCTCCTGTTTAAATATGGTGTGCGGATTAACCCTGATTTGGTGCAGGATCTGAATTGCACCCAAATTCCATTAACCGTAGGTACTGTCGGAAACCGCCCGCAAATTCAACTTATGCCCTGGGTTTATTTCCCTTTGGTTACCTCGCCTGATAATAATCCCATTTCCAATAATCTGGATTATGTTTTATCTCAGTTTCCTCAGTCCATTGATACCGTAAAAGCAGAAGGCATTTCAAAAACGATTCTCTTAGCTTCTTCCTCTAATTCCAAAGTTTCGAATACGCCCGCAAAGGTGGAGCTGAATAGCGTTAAGAGTGAAGAGGATATGAAAACCTTTTCACAAGGTAGGGTATCCGTAGCCGTGTTATTAGAAGGGAAATTCAATTCCTTGTATACTAACCGGTTGGCTTTGACAACAAAAGACAGCCTGGCTAATTTCTATCAAAGTCCTTTCAGGGCGGAAGCGGATAGCAGCACTAAAATGATAGTGATGTCGGATGCTGATCTGCTGACAAATTTTGTTTCGCAGGAAAAGGGTCCTCTGCAAATGGGGGAAAATCCATTTACTCATTATCAATACGCCAACAGGGAGTTTTTTCTGAACGGTATGGAATACCTTGTCGGTAATCCCGGGATTCTTCAAACCAGGGGGAAAGATTATACCCTGCGGTTATTAGACCAGAAGAAAATTGATGAAGGCAAATCTTCATGGCAGGCGCTCAATATTATGATGCCGATTGTATTGGTGATTTTATTCGGATTGATTTATACGGCTGTGCTCAAAAGAAAATATGGGCGCTGATCTATATTTAGGTTGGTAAGTACACTTATTATAGTTAAATTTAATTCGGTTTAATCACTCTTTTGTTACCTCAAAAATCTTTTATTATGGCAAATGTTCATTCCATCGCTCAACCAGATAATCTTATTACGTCAGGTTCAGGTATCCAACTGGGTATGCATACTGACAACTGGAGAGTGCTAAGTGGTTCTTTTGATGCAGCTGTGGATTCTGCAATTGAAAATAAGCTGAACTTTATTGAATTCGGAGTCACCGATGGTCAGAATTTTATCCAGGGGCTCGGCTATGATCCTTCACAAGTTATGGATATTGATGAAATGAAATTTAAAAGGAGTTTAGACAAACACGGAATAAGAGTATCGCAAATTGATTGTGGTTATCCCCTTACAGGTCCAAAAGGTGCGGTATATGGAGTTTCCTATGTTTGGAGAGGAATTCGGATGGCTCACTTGTTGGGCTGCCCTTATGTAGACAGTACTGATGGAGCAAATAAGCCAGAGGGATGGGATGATAAACTTACAATAGCTCAGTGGAAGCTGAATATCCGTCTGGTTTTGGAAAGGGCAGAAAGTTACAGAGTGGGAATTAATTTAGAACCACATGGTCCATTTACTAACAATTTAGACTTAATGGTTAGCATACTTAAAGAATTTGATTCTCCATGGCTGGGCGTAAACTTTGATACAGGTAATGCCTTTATCGCGGGTCACGATCCACTTACTTATCTTAAAGCAATTCGCCCCTGGCTGAAGCATGTGCATTGTAAAGATGTTCCGGCGGCAATGGCAGAAGCAAGCAGGGGAGAAGAGACAGGTATTGCTTCGTCTGAAGTGTCAATAGGTAAAGGTGCAAATGCACATAATATTGAAGCATGCATAAAGTATCTTACAGAGACAAAATGGGATGGTGTGTTTTCAGTTGAAACATTGGGCACACCCGATAATATTAAAGACAGTGTTAGCTGGCTGAGGAAAGTAATTGCAGATGCGGGCCAAAAATAGATTGTTAATGATAATAATGAAACGCCTTCCCCTGAGATATTTTTGGATTCTGATTGCCGTAGCCTTCATGGCTATAATTTGGTTCATTGTCAAAGACCGTTCTTATTTTGTTAATGTTCCACCACCCTCTGCTATAGACAGCCAATTTACTATGAGAGATCGTTATGCTATCAGGCTGGTCGCAAAGGAACCCGATGTTGTCAATCCGATGTCTATGTGTGTTGACCGGAAGGGTGCTATTTATGTGAGCGAATCCTCTACCTATCGCTATGGTATCGAGGGTTCGCCGGAGAAAGACTCTTTGTTGCTGAATCCTATTAAAAGAATAGAGTTGGGTGTTGATGGAAAGCCTGCCAAAGTAAGCATAGTGGCGCAGGGTTTTGCTAACCCTGTGATGGGGATTGATATTTTCCGGAATAAATTTTATGCCACCTGTTTGAATGAACTGTTTGTGATGGATATAGATGAAGAAGGGCTGCTGAGTAATAAACGGGTATTAGTGCGGGATTCGGCTCATCCCTGGAATCCTTTTGGGATGTACCGTGTGGCGGTGGGCCCCGATGGGAAACTGTGGTTAGCGATGGCGGATCATCCGGATAGTAAACCGGTAACGCTCACCGGCTCTGATGGAAAAGTGCTGCAATTGCGTGGCCAAAGCGGAGGATTCGTACGTTGTAATCGGGATGGTTCCGATTTAGAATTGGTGGTGCAGGGATTTCGTGCACCATTTGCTTTTGATTTTGATACCTGGGGACATTTGTGGGCGATATCCAATGGCGAAAGCAGTCCGAATATATATGTAGATGTAATTCCGGGGATGGACTATGGTTATCACTCCCGAAAGGTTTCCTATGCCTGGCTGGCCGGTAAAACCAACCTTTCACCTCCGGTTACGGAAATGGGATCGGGGGCAAATACCGTGGCACTTCATTACTATGGGTCTATGTTTCCTAAAGATTTCTGGGGAAGTATTTTAATCGCGAACTGGGGAAGTCATGGCGCTTTTCCTACCAACAGGATCGTTCGCCAATTTGTGAAGCAAATAGGACCTGTGCCCGACTCAGTGAAGGTAGTGGGCGAAAAATTCCGTGAAGCAGAACCTATTTTCTTAACATCTGCGGATTCGATGTTCAGACCTGTTTCCATGACTTTAGCCCCGGATGGTGGTATTTATCTGGCCGATTGGCATGGCAGAGACGATGAAAGCGATACTACGGGCAGGATATTTAAGATATCTTACACCGGCAGAATCTGGGGTAAAAACCAATTTGAGCCGGAAAGGATGAGCAAGATGCAACCGAAGGAGTTGTGTAAGCAATTGGGCAGCAAAAATAAATTTGTTCGCCGGGAGGCTCAGCATTTGTTAACAGCATTGGGAGACGAATCAATAGCGCCCCTGCAGCAATTGATAGAGAAAGGAAACGCTTTTGAAGCAGCAAATGCGATCTGGACGCTGACGCAGTTACAAAGCAAGGAGGCAATTGCTGCAATAAGTGAAGGTTTGAATCATAAAGACGCCAGGGTGAGGGCGTTGACATTGAGACAGATGCGCCAGGCGGCGGGTCAATCCATCGGCGGAGCGCCCATAACCACATTATCCGATACGAATATTAAAAGAACATCGCCGGTATTGATGAGCATCGGGGCGTTGGCGGATAAGGCGGCTCCTTTATTGCAGGATACAGATCCGGAAGTAAGGGTGGAGGCTGCGCTTTGCCAGAACTCGTCTTCGGGTATCACCAAAGGTTTAATAAATGCTCTTGAGATTGCAGACAGCAAAAGGTTGCGCTATCAAATAGGTTTTGAATTAGGCAGAAATAGCGATTCCACTACTTTGATGCAGTTATATGATACCGCCGATCCTGTAAAATACCGGGTTGCTTTGATTGCAGGTCAAACAGCCATAAATGAAAAAACACCCCTGGCTTCTGTAGTAAGCGATTGGGATTTTTCAAAGGATGAGAATGTAGGGGAGGGGCTGGTAGCAAAATTAGAATCGGGCGGCGTCTTTCCGGGGGATCCTGGCGACCGGATGATGGCTATGGAATGGATGGAAGAACATCCTCTAACGCTCAACCCCAATCTTACCGGTTTTATTATGGCATGTCTTCAGGATGAAGACTATCTTGTGAAAGGAACCGCCCTGCGGGTAGCAAGACAACGATGGTTACAAAACAAGCAAATTGAAGAGAAGGTAAGAGATATCATGGTGACGAAAGACACCCTGTTTACGTTTTTGCCTATTGAGGCAATGTATACAGTTGCTTCCTTTTCCGATCCGGGGCCTGCTGAAATATGGCTGCATAAGATCCGGGATACTTCGGAACATAAGAAAACTGAAATTCTTCGGGCCTTGCGGCAGCAATCGCGTAATACTGCTTTCATGAAGCGCCTTTGGCCCGATGCATTGATGGTTGTAAAAACGGAACCCGAACTGGCGGAAGAGTCTGCTTTTGCCTTTAAGAAAGCAGGTATAGATAACCGGGAGTGGTCTCAATTTCCTCAACCACCCAAACGTCCGGTAGCTACTGCAGCCTTATCCAAACTGATAACGGAGGGTTTACCCAAGGCCTCCACAAGGCGCGGTAAATGGACTTTTTATTCTTCCTGCATTTCCTGTCATGCAAATAGTGCAGATGATAATTTATATCGTTTGGGTCCCAATCTTTTCGATATTGGCTCCTCATCTCAGCCGGAATATCTTATTGAATCCATCCTGGAACCCAATAAGGTGCTAAAAACGGGTTACCAGTTGGAAACGATAGAAACCAAAGATCAGAAAAAATTCCAGGGACAGGTGGAAACCCTGGGGGGAAATTTAATAGTTCGTCGCCGGGGAGAGCCGTCCGATACGGTTCCGATGGGGCTGGTAAAAACCCGGATCACCAGTCATTTGTCGCCCATGCCGGAAGGTTTGTACAGAGATATGACCGTCCGGGAACTTGCCGATCTTATTGCTTATCTGCGATCTTTAAAAGGGAGTAATTGATTAGCTATTGAAAAAACGAATGAATGCAAATGAAAAGACGATCTCGCTACCTGCATATCGGGGTGTTGTTAAAGATGGTATTTATTATTTTACTTACTGGGTGTTCGTTAATCGCCTCCGAACGCCCAATTAGGGTATTGATTGTAACGGGTATGGATATTGAAGCCCATAACTGGAGAGAGACTACGCAGGCTGCTATACAGGAGTTGGGCAGGGATAGCAGAATAACAGTAGATACACTTACTGATATTTATAAATTAGGTTCGGTTGATCTTAATCGTTACGACGTATTGTATCTCAACTTTAACAACTGGCAAAAACCAGACCCGGATGTAAAAGCAACAAATAATTTACAACAGTTTGTGGCAAAGGGTGGAGGACTAGTGGTGGTACACTTCGCTTCCGGGTCTTTTGAATCCTGGTCAGATTATGTAAAATTAGCCGGCAGGGTGTGGGACAGGAAAAACACCCATGATCCGAGAGGTCCATTCCGCGTTGAGATTACAGACAGCCTGCATCCCATTACAGAAGGAATGAGTTCATATGACACGGACGATGAATTGTATATTTGCCTTACCGGAGATGAACCGATTCATGTATTAGCCAAAGCCAAATCAGTAGTCACCGGACAATACCATCCGATGGCTTTCACCCTCACTTATAAGAAAGGCCGGATATTCCATATTGCTTTAGGACACGATGCAAAGGCAATACATGTTCCGGGTACTGCGGAACTGATACGAAGAGGGGTAGTTTGGACGGCAGGCGGGACAGTAAAATAATAGGAAGGGTTTCCGGTCACTTCCTTTCATTCATAATAACTTCGTATATCGCATCCTGGATGTTAGTCCGGGTATTCAACCTGTACAGGGTAGTGTTTGGGCCTCCTTCCGGATTTACCCTATTGCTCAAAAAGATATAGGTAAGATTGTATTTCGGATCTACCCATACACAGGTGCCGGTGAAGCCGGTATGACCAAAGGTTAAGGGCGAAGCTGATTTGCAGGGGTAAGGGTCTTTGCTGGTGGCATTGTCTTTTTCCGGCTTATCAAAGCCCAGTCCACGTCTGCTGATCTTGCTACTGTAGGCTGTGAATAATTTTATGGTTTCGGGGGAAAAGAAATAGTAGCCGTTAAATTTTCCACCGTCCAGCAGCATCTGCATCATTGCGGCAAGATCGTAAGCATCACTAAACAATCCGGCATGCCCCGCTACTCCGCCAAATAATGCCGCCCCGGGATCGTGCACCGTACCATGCAATAGCTGCCGGCGAAATATCTTTTCATCTTCTGTGGGTGGAATTCGCTGTTCTGAAAATCTTTGACGAGGCAGGAATCCCGTGGTGGTCAATCCTAATTTCCGATAGAACTCCGTATATACATATTTGTTTAGCGGCATGCCGGAAAGAGCTTCTACAATCTTTCCCAGAAAAATAAAATCATTGTCGCTGTATACATATTTATTCGGTCGTCCTATCGGGCTTTCCAAAATTCTCTGATAGATGGTATCTTCCCATCCCGAAAGCATATACATAGTATCAGTTACCTGAATTCCGTATTTTTTTGTTGGATGGGAATCATAAAACCCCGGAAGAGGAATACCGGTGATGCTATCAATGGTTTCTTTATAAAAAGGAATGTAAGGCACCAATCCAGCCTGGTGCAGCAGGATGTCGTGAATTTTTAAATGTTCCTTATTGCTTCCCTTTACCCAGGGCAGGTAATCGCCAAGCGTTTTTTGTAATTCTAATTTTCCCTGGTCGTACAATTTCATCACTGATAAGGTGGTGGCACAAATTTTTGTTACTGAGGCCAGATCATAAATACTTTCACGGCTTACTTTCTCTAAGCTGTCGTAGGTGAAATAGCCGTATGCCTTATTAAATATAATCTTACCGTCTTTCACCGCCATCACGGCCATACCTGGCGCTGCATGGTTTTTAATGGCAAGGGTTGCGAGGGAGTCTATAATTTCAAACTTATTTGCCTGAGGATTAGATAGGATTGGATAGCTAACCGGTGCAGCAATGCTTTTGATACCGGTGCCGGATGGGAGATTGGTACAGACAGATACCGGAAGTTTGCCTTTGGTAATGATGGTTCCTTTCAACACTTCTGTAGCTACCTCCTGCACCAGATCATTATCCTCATAACAGGCAATAATATTTTTGACGCCGCAAAAATTTTTTATAGCGTAAGGATTACCAAAAATAAAGGTGATTGTTTTTTTCAGTTGTTGTATCTGTTGGAGCAGGTTCAGCGCAACAGGACTAATGCCAAAGTTACGGGCAGGGAAACGATTGTAATGATGAATACCGGTTATTACCACATCGTAATGAGTTTGGAGTAAGGATGCCAGAGTAGCAATTCGTGAATCATCTTCCTGATAAGTAAAATAAAAGGCATCGGCATTATAGTTTTCTCTCAGCAACCTGGCAAACCGGTTATCCTGATCAATGCCAATGCCAAGGTAAGCTACCTTAGGTTCTTTTTCTTCTTTCTTAAGGTTCTTTAAGGGGGTCAGAGGGATAATATTGTCTTCAAGTTGTAAAGCAGTAATAGCATTTTCTGCGATGGTTTTAATTATCCCACTGCTTTTGGCATTCAAATCACGTACCAGGTGATGTGTATTGACCGGTACCTGATGACTAAGACCGTATTGGTATTTTGAATGTAAAACCTTTTTCACTTTTTCATCAATTTGTTGCCAGCTCAGCTTTTTCTTTTTGATGGCTTTTTTTATAGCAGCTATACTTTCGGGAATGTCTCCGGGCAAGCAAAGCATATCGTTGCCGGCAATCAGTGATTCGGCTGCTGCTGCTTCGCCAGGAAAAAACTTTCGTACTCCCTGCATCTCTAATGCATCTGTGAAAGTGAGTCCTTTATACCCTAATTCCTGCCTTAGTAATTGGGTTACATTTTTGTAGGAGAGTGAGGTGACCCGGTTGGCGGTATTGTCAATAGCAGGTATAAACAAATGCGCAATCATTACACTTCCCACACCGGCTTTGAATAGTTCCCGAAAGGGATATAATTCAAGGGAGTCCAGTTCTGCGCGGCTTTTATTAATAACAGGGAGGTCGTAATGTGAATCTGTTGCCACGTCGCCATGACCCGGAAAGTGTTTGGCGCACGCCATTACACCTTCATCCTGCAAGCCTTTGGCGTACATAATGCCATATTCGGCCACTTTGAATTTATTTTCTCCAAAAGAACGGTCGTTGATGACCGGGTTATTGGGGTTATTGTTAATATCTACTACAGGTGCATAGTTGACCTGTATCCCGGCACGTTTACATTGCTCCCCTACCCACCTACCATATTCATATATCAATTGCGGGTCCTGTACTGCACCGAGCATCATTTGCCGGGGCAGCGGTGTAACGCTGTCCATACGCATACCTAAACCATTTTCGGCATCAATACAAATCAATAAGGGAATTTTTGACAGATCCTGAAGCTGGTTGATAAATGATGCCTGGGTTACCGGCCCGCCCTGAAATAAACAAACCCCACCGATATTATATTTTTTAATGGCATCCTTCACAGCTTCTTCATAGAAAATGACTTTCCGGAATTTGTCAATTCCGGAAAGACGGACAATCATTAGCTGTCCTAATTTTTCATCCTGACTTAAGGTGGAAAAAATACTATCTACCCAGGCTTGCTCGTGAAGCTGACTGCTGCGCTGTGCCATGCCTGATAAACCTGTGCAACAAATAATATATAAGGCGAAGATTTTCTTCATGCTCGAAAAGTTGTTCAGTAAAATATACCTTAGGCGAATTTATCCCAAAATTTACAGTTGACTGTAAAATCCCAACTTAATCAAATGATTAAATCAAATATTTAACCCTATCTTTACAAAATGAAAGTAAAAGCTGTTAAAGCAGATAAAGATGTATCTACGGAACAGAAGATAAAAGAGGCGGCAGCAAAAGTGTTTCAGCAAAAAGGGTTTGCCGCTACCCGAACAAGGGATATTGCCGAAGAAGCAGGTTTAAATCTGGCGCTGATCAATTATTATTTCAGGAGCAAAAAAAATCTGTTTGATATTATTATGGAAGAAAAACTCCGCACCTTTTTCAAAAATTTTATTCCGCTAATCTTTACTGATGAACGGTCGTCACAGGAAAAAATCAAACTCATTTCAAAGAATTACATCAATCTGCTGCTCGAAAATCCTGATCTGCCCATATTTGTTTTAAATGCTATTCACTCGGATCCGGAGCATTTTGCAAAAATTGTTCAGGGGCTTGAGCAAATCCAACATTCGCCGTTGGAGACTCAATTGAGAGCAGTAAATCCCAAAGCAAAATTTGAGCATTTTTTTCTGAACCTGATGGCATTGTGCATTTTTCCCTTTATTATGAAGCCTGCCATTTCACAGATTTCCGGCGACATTGCTAATAATTTTGAGTATTTGATGGAAGAAAGAATTGCCCTTATCCCTAAGTGGATTGATGCCATGATAAAAGTAAAATAATTTGTACTATGTGCACTCGTATTTTTAAAATGAGCCTGTTACTGATGTTGCTGCTGTTGATGCAAACAATTGTAATTGTTGCGCAGCCTGTTACGCTGGCTGAATGCCAGGAATGGACGAAGAAAAACTATCCGCTGATCAAAAAGCTGGATTATATTAAGCTGAATACAAAATACCTTAGCGTCAATGCTAATAAAGCCTATTTTCCTCAATTTAATGTAAATGGTCAGGCCACTTATCAGTCTGATGTTACTTCCATACCACAGATCGTACCTAATGTTACTATGCCTGTAATGGATAAAGACCAATATCGTATTCAGGGAGAACTGATACAAACTATTTTTGACGGAGGTTTTCGCACCAGTCAGATTAATATGATTAAGTCGGCAGAGCAATTGCAGACCCAACAGGTGGAAGTATCCATGCATGCGGTACAGGAGCAGGTTACAGACTTGTATTTTGCTATTTTAATCTTTGATGCACAATTGAGGCAGCATGAGGTTTTAAAATCCAATCTGACGAACGCACTTTCCAAAGCCAATGCTTCGTGGAAAGAAGGAGCTGTTTCCAAAAGCAGTGTGAATGAATTGAAAGCCGAACTTATAAATGCTGATATGACCGAAACGGATATCAGAAGCAGCAGGCTGGCCTTAATTGAAATATTATCACAATTGACCGGCCAGTCATTTTCCACAGCCACCATTTTCGAAGAGCCGCCAGTTCCGGCTATATTGAGTGCTCCTATCCAAAGACCTGAACTAAAACTGTTAGACCTTCAGAAAGAACATATTGATATTCAGAAAAAACAAGCAGCTTCGGATTTGCTGCCCACGATCAGTGCATTTGGATTGGGAGGCTATGGCAGGCCTACACTTAATATGCTGGCCAACGATTTTGGAACTTATTGGATGGCCGGTCTTAAACTTAAATGGTCTATTAACACATTGATGTCGTTGCCCAATACCATAAAGTCATTACAAATGAATGATAAAATGCTTGATGTGGATAAACAAACCTTCCTGTTAAATACACAAATATCAATGAATAAAGAAAACAGCACTATTGCAAAATATAAGACGCTTATAGAGCAGGATAATGAAGTGATACAGCTTCGTGAGGCAGTGTTGATATCGGCGAAAGCCCAGCTTGAAAACGGAACGATAACAACTACTGACTATATTACCAAACTCAATGCTGAAAACCTTTCCAAAGAAGTCCGTGAGATGCACCGCTTGCAGTTATTGAAAGCGCAGTATCAATATATAATTGTTTCAGGGAACTAAAAGCATATTCAATGAAAAAGAAAATACTTTACACGCTGATACCGATCCTAATCTTAAGCTCGTGCAAGGATGCAAAAGATTTTGATGGCGCCGGAAATTTTGAAGCAGACGAAGTGATCGTTTCTGCCGGGCAAAACGGAACACTCCTTTCGTTTACGGTTCGGGAAGGGCAGAAGTTGGAAGTGAACCAAACTGTTGGTCAGATTGATGTGGAAGCACAGAGGTTACAAAAAGAACAAACACAAGCAGTGATAGCATCGCTACAACAAAAAACAGTAACCCCGTCTCCACAGATTGACGTGGCTCAAAAGCAACTGGCTGTTCAGCAGGAGCAGTTGGATTATCTAAACAAGGAAAAGCAAAGGGTGCAGAATCTGGTAGTTGCTGATGCGGCGCCTCAAAAGCAGTTGGATGATATGAATCAGCAAATTGCCCAGATGCAGAAACAAATAGCAGTGACTCGCCAACAGATAGCATCCTACACGGAGAGTGCAGCTACGCAAAACCGGGCCATCCTTAGTGAAAAAGGGCCTTTAGAAAAATCCACCGAACAGATTCTTTACCAGATGGGGAAAGGACAGGTTGTTAATCCACTGAAAGGTACAGTGTTAGCAAAATATGCATCTCAGGGTGAAATGGTAACTCTCGGACGCCCGCTGTATAAAATTGCTAATGTGGATACCCTCTATTTAAAAGCTTATATCACCGGCGATCAGCTTCCTCAGATAAAATTAGGACAGATAGTAACCGTGAGAATAGATGATGGTAAAGGAGGCTATAAAAAGTATGAGGGTACCATTAACTGGATTGCGGACAAATCGGAGTTTACACCAAAAAGCATACAGACAAAAACTGAGCGTCAAAACTTAGTATATGCCATGAAAATTGCGGTAACCAATGACGGCTATCTGAAAATTGGGATGTATGGCGAGGTGCTGTTTCAAACCAATACCAAATAAAAACATTCTTTAGTTAATAATAATTGCACTACACATTAATGCTTCAAGGTTTGAGTATGATTAAAAATCAGGATATTGAAAAGGGCAGACAAAATGCTTCTCTTTCCAACAAAGGGAAACAGGAGCAGGCTGCTATTTGCCTGGAACACATTACAAAGACCTATGACAAAGATAAAGTGTTAGCGGTAGATGATGTGAGTTTTACGGTTCAGAAAGGTGAGCTATTTGGGTTGATTGGTGCAGATGGCGCCGGTAAGACCAGTATATTTAGAATACTAACCACATTGCTGCTGGCGGATAAAGGCAGTGCAAAAGTATCCGGTCACGACGTTGTAAAGGATTATAAAAAGATCAGGCAATCTATTGGTTATATGCCCGGACGGTTTTCGCTGTATCAGGACCTGACCGTGAGAGAGAATCTCAATTTTTTTGCAACCTTATTCAACACCACTATTGAAAAGAACTATGATTTGATTAAAGACATTTATGAACAAATTGAACCCTTTAGCAACCGACGGGCAGGCAAGCTATCAGGAGGTATGAAACAAAAGCTGGCGCTGTGTTGTGCATTGATCCATAAACCGGAGGTATTGTTCTTAGATGAACCCACAACGGGGGTTGATGCAGTTTCCCGACGAGAGTTCTGGGAAATGCTGAAAAAATTGAAATCGGAGGGAATAACCATTCTTGTGTCAACGCCCTATATGGACGAAGCCATACTATGCGAAAGAATTGCATTGATACAGAATGGGAAAATACTAACCATTGATACTCCCGAAAATATTATTGAAGCCTATCCTGTAAAGTTGTATGGAATAAAAGCGGAGAATATTTATCGTTTGTTGAAAGACCTTAGGGCATGCGAGGATGTGGAAACCTGTTACCCTTTTGGTGAATGGCTGCACCTGACCATAAGAAACAAGATAGAAAATGCATTGGAATATTTCATTGACTTCGCAAATGAAAAAGATCACAAAAATGTTGAGATGAAAGAACTGGTGCCTAATATAGAAGATAGTTTTATAAGATTGATGGATTCTTCTTCCTAAAAAGAAGTTAATATAGAACTTGGCTTTTGGATTGAAATAACATGTATAGATTCGAGATGCTTAAAAACAAAACCATAGGAAATACAGATGATGAATCAGACAATGACAGGACCAATCATGTTATTGTCTGTAAAAATCTGACCAAAAGATTTGGAGATTTTGTGGCTGTAAACCATATTTCTTTTGATGTAAAACAAGGGGAAATTTTCGGATTTCTGGGCGCCAATGGCGCTGGGAAAACAACCGCCATGCGGATGTTATGTGGTCTTTCCTATCCCACTTCGGGGGAGGCAACAGTAGCCGGTTTTGATGTGTTTAGACAGCAGGAAAAAATCAAGCGACAAATTGGTTACATGAGTCAGAAATTTTCTTTGTATGAAAATCTGACCCCATTAGAGAACATTACATTTTATGCCGGCGTATATGGCGTGCCCCGAAAAGAAATTAAAGAACGCAGCCATCATCTGATTGAAACCCTGGGATTGCAACAGGTTTCGCGCAAGTTGGTATCAACGCTTCCTTTGGGCTGGAGGCAAAAGCTGGCTTTTTCTGTGGCCATCTTTCACGAGCCCCGTATTGTGTTTCTTGACGAGCCAACAGGTGGGGTTGACCCGATTACAAGGCGGCAGTTCTGGGATATGATCTATGAAGCGGCAGAAAGAGGGATCACCGTATTTATCACTACTCATTATATGGATGAAGCCGAATATTGCGATCGGGTGGCGATTATGGTAGACGGAAAAATTGAAGCGTTGGATAAACCGATCCAGCTTAAAAGTGATTTTAATGGAAGTAATATGGATGAGGTGTTTTTTAAATTGGCTAGAAATGCTACGCGAAGTGGCGATTAAGAAAACGAAAAAATTGGAAGATGAAACGGCTTCTTGTTTTTATACGAAAGGAATTTTATCACGTTTTCAGAGATAAAAAAACGTTGGTGGTGATGTATGGCATCCCTATCATGCAAATTTTGCTTTTTGGTTTTGCCCTGACGAGTGAAGTGAAAAATGCGGAGATGCTGGTGATAGATAATGCTAAAGACCTGTATTCAGAAAAACTCATTGCTAAGTTCAGAGCATCCACCTATTTTACATTAAAGGAGAAGCATATCTCTTATGCCGATATCGAAACAGAGTTTAGAAAAGGGGACATCAAAGCAGTCATTGTTTTTCCGCCTTATTTTGAAGGGGATTTAACCACAACAAAAAAAGCGCAGCTACAGGTGTTAACCGATGGGTCGGAACCCAATGTAGCTAAGATGCTGATTCAATATATTACATCTATCACTTCTGATTTTCAACGGGAACTTAATATTAATAATCTGCCGGGAATGATCATCGTACCCGAAACCCGAATGTTATACAATGAAGAGGGGAACGGATCTATCAATTTCGTACCGGGTGTGATGGCTTTGATTTTAACGATTGTGTGTACGGCCCTTACTTCAGTAGCCGTAGTACGGGAAAAGGAGCTGGGCACTATGGAAATACTTTTGGTTTCTCCATTCAACCCTCTCATGGTATTGGTGGCAAAAGCTATTCCGTATTTGGTGCTGTCGTTAATAAACCTGATTTTGATTTTGTTGCTCTCGGTATATGTAATGAAAGTGCCTATGGCCGGCAGTATTACATTATTCTTTTTTTTAAGCATGTTGTTTGTTACTACCAGCTTAGCCCTGGGATTAGTCATCTCTAATTCAACCAATTCGCAGGAAGTTGCTCTGTTGATTTCCATGATAGGTATGTTGCTCCCAACCATTGTTTTTACCGGATTTCTTTTTCCAATAGAAAATATGCCAATAATTTTTCAGTGGTTTTCGAATATCTTACCCGCACGATGGTACTATACGGGTGTGAAGTCTATCATGCTGAAAGGATTAGGTATTAAATATGTTTGGAAAGAGATTGTTTTTTTAACCTCCCTGAGTGTGATATTGACAACCATCGCCATTAAGAAATTTAAAATCAGGATGGCATGAAAGTTTTGTGGTTTATATTACAGAAGGAGTTTAAACAAATCATTAGGGACAAAACGATTTTGCCCTTAGTGTTTGTGCTGCCCTTAGTACAGTTAGGTATTTTACCCATTGCCATGGATTTTGAGGTCAATCAGATCAATGTGGTTATGATAGATAATGACCATAGTTCCTGGTCTGATCAGTTGGTTCAAAAAATTGGCGCTTCCGGGCACTTTAATATTGTGGCTAACAAAGCAGGATATAAGCAAGCCTTAGAATACCTTAAAAAGGGAGAGGCTGATGTGGTGGTTGAAATTCCTAATTCCTTTGAAAAGTCGCTGGTAAACGAAAACAGGGCAGCGATCAATATGTCCGTAGACGCCATCAATGGCACCAAGTCATCCTTAGGAACAGCCTATTTAGTTGCAGTAATAAGTGAGTATAACAGGAATATTCAGATTTTTAATGATCAAAAATTAGTAGCGCCACAAACCATTGCAGTTGAGTCTTCTGTTTGGTTCAATCCTTTTGCCAATTATAATTGGTTTATCGTACCCGGGATTATGGCATTTTTACTTACCATTTTTGCGGGGTCTATATCGGCCCTGAATATAGTAAAAGAGAAGGAAATAGGCACTATTGAACAAATTAATGTAACCCCTATAAAAAAATGGCAATTTGTACTCGGAAAGTTGCTTCCTTTCTGGCTTGCGGGCATGCTGATCCTAACCGTATCGTTATTGGTGGCAAGATGGTTTTATGGGATCAGGATTGTGGGGAGCATCTCCATCCTGTATGCCCTTGCCGGTATTTATTTAGTTGCATTATTGGGCTTCGGTCTTTTCATCTCCACTATCAGCAGCAATCAGTTACAGTCTATGTTCCTGTCTTTCTTTTTTATTATGATTTTTGCGCTGATGAGTGGTTTGTTTACCTCTGTGGAAAGTATGCCTGAATGGGCAAGGTACATTGCAAATTCTTTACCGATCACCTATTTCATGAAAGCCTTGCGGATGGTTATTTTAAAAGGCAGCAGCTTAGTGCAACTTAAGGATATCTTTTTGATATTGATTGGTTTTGCTATTGGATTGAATGGATTAGCGGTGTGGAATTATAAGAAGACAAGTTGAACTTTTTTTCTTTCGCACGATAGAAGCATCTCAGCCCTTTTGATGCAAGACCCTTGTTGGTAGTTGGGGCATTTCTATGAAACAATTGTTCTTTTGGTTTTTTGTCAGTTGTCATAATAAGCCCGTGTGTAGAAATAGCAATTACTTAAACGATCGTAAACATTTACAAACGCTTTTAAAACGAATTTAAGTCTTTCCTAAGTATTATATTGAACTATTTATGTTCAGAAGAGAACCTGTCCGGGTAAGTTGTTTCCCGTATTTTTGCAATAAAATCAAAGGATTTGTCTGATAAAATTCAATTATTGCCGGATAATATTGCCAATCAGATAGCAGCCGGAGAAGTGATTCAACGACCAGGGAGTGCAGTGAAGGAATTATTAGAAAATGCGATAGATGCCGGAGCTACCGAGATAAAGCTGATTGTTGCCGATGCGGGAAAGTCGTTGGTACAGGTGATTGATAATGGGAGTGGGATGAGTGAGACTGACGCCCGGATGAGTTTTGAACGACATGCAACTTCCAAAATTTCCCGGATTGATGACTTGTTTCAGATCCGTACTATGGGGTTCAGAGGAGAGGCGCTGGCTTCTATTGCAGCCGTAGCCCAGGTGGAATTGAAAAGCCGGCGTGCGGAGGATGAAGCTGGCACTTACATTGAGATAGAGAACAGCCTGGTTAGCAAGCAGGAGCCTATTGCATTTCCACAAGGGACGAGTATAGCGATGAAAAATGTATTCTTTAATGTACCTGCCCGGCGGAATTTTTTGAAAAGCAATACGGTGGAAATGCGGCATATAATAGATGAGTTTACACGGATTGCCATGGCTTTTCCAGCCATTTCTTTTTCCCTTATTGCAAACGGACAGGAGATATATCGCCTTACCGGCAGTTCTCTGAAACAACGGCTGGTTCATTTATTGGGCAATAGTTATACCGCTAAACTGATGAATGTTCAGGAACAGACCGATTATATGAATATTTATGGGTTTATAGGTAAACCGGATACTGCAAAGAAGACCAGAGGTGACCAATACTTTTTTGTGAACAACCGGTTTATCCGTAGCGCCTACCTGAACCATGCCGTAAAGACGGCCTATCAGCAGATGATTCCGGCTGACAGCTATCCGATGTATGCCTTATTTATTGACCTGGATCCTGCTCAAATTGACATTAATGTTCACCCTGCCAAACAGGAGATCAAGTTTGAAGATGAAAAAATCATCTATGCATTTGTTCAGGCAGCCGTTAAACATGCTCTGGCTCAATTCAGTATCACCCCTACTCTGGATTTTGATTTGGATCCTGCTATCCAAAAATTAGACGCAGTTGAAAAACCTTTTACAGAAGAACGGAAAATGCACGCTGCTGCCTCCTCGCTCTACAATACCTTCACCCAAAAAAATCAGGCCCATTTGATTGAAGGCAAGAGTGATCTTAAGCATTGGAAAGATTTTTTCCCACTTACGGAGAAGGGCTTCGCTTCCGATCCGGCTTTGGAATCTGAAAAACTCGAATACGAGCGGCCGGGCTTAGGAATGGCATTCAAGAAAGACGGAGAATCGAAGTTGCAGGTGCTGGAAGACACAGACTTGCTGCAACTGCATTTTACCTATATTGTGGCATCCATTAATCAGGGCTTTATTTTAATTCATCAGCAGGCCGCCCATGAAAGGGTTTTGTATGAACGGTATGGGAGTGCAATAAAGAATAAACCTATGGCGGTACAACGGAGTTTATTCCCTCTCACTTTATCTTTAAGTGCACAAGATGCAATAATCCTGAATGAACTTTTGCCTGATTTCAAAGTGTTGGGTTATGAAGTGGAGCCTTTTGGAAAAGATGCCTTTATTATACAAGGTACACCGGGAGATGTGGAGCATGGAAATGAAAAAGTTGCAATAGAACAGATATTGGAGCAATACAAGCATTTCACCAGTGAGGTTAAGTTTTCGAAGAGAGAAAAATTGATCCGCAGTATGGCTTGGCAACAGTCGGTTAAACCCGGACGTCATCTTTCACAGAAGGAGATGAAAATACTGGTAACAGATTTGTTTGCCTGTTCCCAACCCAATATTACAACCTCCGGAAATGCCACTTATATAGCTTTTAAGAAAGATTATCTTGAAAGGATGTTTGGGAGATAAGAGGAGGGATTGGAAAATATAAAAAGTGCCTGACCCCGTTCGAACAGAGGCATCAGGTCGGAATCAGCGCCTAAACGGGGGCTTCCAATGTCTTGAAATTTGCTGCAAGTTTTGGATTAAATAACCGATCTTTCTTTTCTTTTGAACCAAAAGTAAAAGGGTATACCTAATAATATCAGCGTTAAACCTATAGCTGCTTCGCGAGGTCTCTCTACGAGGGTGTTATAGATTAATAGAATGCAGAAGAGTATGAATAAGGCAGGAACAACTGGATAGCCCCATACCTTATAGGGTCTTGGTGCAGTTGGCATTTTCTTTCTTAAGATAAATACTCCGAGCGTAGTGGCTCCATAATAGATAAAAGCTGCAAAAATCAACATATCAGTAAGTTGATCAAAGGTGCCTGATAATACCAGTAAGCTCGCCCATATTCCCTGCAGCCATAGTGCGTTTCCGGGAACCCTGGCTTTATTTAGTTCTCCTGTTGCAGAAAAGAATACGCGTTCGGTAGCCATCGCGTAATAGGTGCGGGCATTGCTCAAAATCGTAGCATGAGTACAGCCAAGTGTAGTTATCAAAATCAATAAAGAGATGAGGATTACGCCTGTGCTACCTCCGAAAGTCCTTACTGCTTCCACCGCTGCTATGGCATTGGTATCTCTGTACAGATGATCGAGACTTTCTACCGATAGGACATTGAGATAGGTCATATTAACTAAAAAATAAACGGCAATAACCAGCAGCAATCCTATCGTAATACTGAGCGGTACATTTCTGTGGGGGGTTTTAATTTCTCCTCCCAGAAAGCCAACGGAATTCCACCCCTCATAGGCCCAAAAGGCAGCCAGCATAGCAGTAAACACTGCGTTGATGGTTATGGTGGAGTTATCAAAGGTTTCCAACCGGAATGCCGAACTAAGTTGTGCCTGTTCACTGCTTAATCCAAAAAAACTGATCACGGCAATTCCCACCAGCACCAATAGCATAAGCACCACACTGAGTCCTGCACCTGTTTTAAGCCCTCTGGTATTGATCCAACTCAGCGTCAGGATTAGCAAAATGGCCACTAATTTTACATTTAAGTTTTCGAAAGGATAGAATACACCGGCAATATTTATATCCTTCCACGCATCCAGAACAGATGGAAGCGGCGCCATGCTGTAAAATGATTGGGCAAAGACATAGGCGATCCCGGCAATGGCGGCTGTTTTTATGGCGGCAAAGTTGGACCAGCCATACAGAAAAGAGAAAAATCGTCCATATATTTTCTTATAATAGGCATATTCTCCACCCGTATCGGCAAGCATACTGGCAATTTCTGCATTACACAATGCGCCCATCAGAGTGATAATACCCCCTGCCAGCCAGCACATCAGAATCCAGCCTGAAGAATGCAACTCGGCTGCCATTGGGGCAACCTTTTTATACACCCCCGAGCCGATGATATTGCCCATCACAACAATAATGGCTATGCGAAGGCTAAGGCGGCGGTTTAAACCGGAAGTTGTATCCATACATGGGATTTATGGTATAAAAAAGTATTAAAATACAAAAAAGAGAATAAATGAAACGCAATTTTTGACAGAGGCAAGTGTGATGTAAAAAATGACTCTGCAGCTTATAATTGTAATTCTTCCTGATGAAGCGTTGTTAATTGCAGTAAGCCTTCGATATTGAAAGCCTTAAAGTGTTTACCCCTGAATTTAACCAGTCCTTCTCTCTCCAATTCTGTCAACATTCTCGATACCTGCTCCCGGGTGGTGCCTGAGAGATCGGCTAATTCCTGTCTTTCAAGATGGACGTGGATTCCATTTCCTGCAGATTGATAATGATAGAGAGAGGAGATATGCAGCAAGGTATCTGCCACCCGTTCCTTTACAGACAAATGGGTGAGGCGAACGGCATGCATTTCTACCTGGCGCAGTTCTTCCAGCATAAGTTGTATCATCCCCTGGTGCAGCGCTTTGTTTTTTTCGGTTAATTGAAGATAAGTAGCAGAGGTAATGCGACATGCGTACAGGTTTTCTACAGCCACTACTGAGTAGGGATGCTCCATATTGCCGTAACTGGCACGATAGCCTAAAACTGTTCCTGCTCCTGCCAGCCTCAAGATCATAGGGCGGCCATTTTTACCCGTAATCTCAATCTTTACTATCCCTGATCTTATAAAATAGATATCTCCGCCTGGTGTTCCTTCACGAAACAGACGGTCTCCTTTTTCATAGTGATGGTAGGTTTTGTTGTCCGACAATTCTTCCAGGATGTTATCCGGACAGACTCTGAGTACAGAGCAATCTCTGATTCTGCAGGTGGTACATCTTGGATTAAGCTGCTTCATAATTGCATATATACAGGAAAGATAGGAAAAAAGCCGCAATGGATATGCGTCGGACAGATTTTTTGATCAAAGTTTTGGTTTGTATGGATATATAGTGAGGTTTAGTACACGCTGATATGATGATTTTAATCGTGGAAATCCATTGTAGATACTTCTGTTGTACTATTTTCCTTCGTAAACTACGCCACTGGTGGGAGTTTCCCGTAGTTCTATACGAGTCAGTTCCGGTAATTGAGGTTTTAATTGATTCCACAACCATACTGCAATCAGTTCACAGGTAGGGTTTTCCAAACCTGGGACAGTGTTGAGGCACTTATGATCCAGGAGTTTCAGAATGGGTTTTACCTTTGCTTTAAGGTCATTGAAGTCAATAACCCATCCTAACTGTTCGGATGGTGTACCTTCTACGTATACCCTCAGCAGATAAGTATGGCCGTGAAGAGAAGCGCATTTATGTGATACCGGGAGCCGGGGAAGAAAATGCGCTGAATCAAATGTAAAATCCTTAAATATTAACATAGAATTGTAAGCGGTTGTTTCAAATATGGGGTGCAAGTTAAAGCCTGAAAGGACATCCTGGTATGCGAAAACGCAGATATTAGTGCTTTTGAAGAGGCGCCGGAAAATTTAATGCCGCTAATGAATTTTATTTTTACCGTTTCTGTCAGTAGGCTAAAAGCGCTATTGAAATTTAACCCACATTGCAGCTATCCAGACATAAATTGAGCAATAGCGCGGGGTTCA
>CAZFGP010000001.1:0-97733 GCA_964518685.1 uncultured Terrimonas sp. | reverse complement strand
TAATTCTTTGTTTGGAAATGTTACTTTTGGTTATGATAACAAAATTTTCTTAGACCTCACAGGTAGAAACGATTGGTCTTCAACACTGCCAAAAGGGAACAATTCTTATTTTTATCCGGGCGCTTCCCTGTCCATGGTATTCTCTGACTGGCTTTCTGATCTAAGCTGGCTGAATATGGGTAAATTAAGATTGAGCTATGCCAGAATAGGTAATGATACAGATCCATACAGAACATCCATCACCTATAACCCCGCAGTATTGTTCGGATCATCCTACTACATCCTTAGAAATCCGGCTTTAGGAAATGTAGGTCTGCAACCAGAAATAAGTAATGAGGGAGAGATAGGAATTGATTTGCGGTTTTTAAATAACCGGTTGGGTATAGACTTGTCTTATTACAACAGAACTACCGATGGCTTAATCATTCCGTTAACAGTTACGGCCACCTCTGGTTATGAAAGCTATTTTGCCAATGTAGGAAAATCAAGAAACAGCGGGATTGAGTTACAGTTTACTGCTGTGCCGATTCAATTGCAGCATTTCAACTGGAGCATCGGTCTGAACTATTCCGCTAACAGAAGTAAGTTGTTGAAGTTAGAAATACCTAACAATCCCGATATTAAGCAATATATAGTAGGTACTGAAAGACGCAGAAGGCTGGTTTCTACAGCTGCGGTGGTGGGTGAGCCGTTGTTTGTATTACTGGGAACGGATTATACCTATAAAAATGGTGAAAAAGTGATGACGGATGCGGGCTTGTATGTATCGTCTCCGGGAGGGCAGGTTATTGGCAATACGGAGCCGAATTTTATTGGTGGGATAACCAATATGTTTACCTTCAAAAACTTCTCCCTAAGTGCCCTGATAGATTTCCAGCAGGGTGGAAAATTCTTCTCCTACACCAACATGTATGGTATGTATTCGGGAACTATAGAAGAAACAGTAAAGGACAATGTACGAAAAACAGGTGTTGATGTTGAGGGCGTATTAGAGGATGGAACGCCTAAGAGCGTACATGTAAGCGCGCCATTCCATTTTAAAAACAATTATGGCATTAGAATCAGCGCTGCCAATTTGTACGATGCTTCTTATGTTTATCTCCGCGAGGTTCGGCTCGGATATAAATTGCCCGGGAAGATTTCTCAGGCTATAAGAGCCCAGGGCATTACACTTACGTTGTATGGCAGAAACCTTTGGCTGATGCAATCCAACGCGCCCAATGTAGACCCATCGAATATCATAAACTCTACCTCCAATATCATTGGGTTGGAAGGTGGGGCTTTGCCGCCTATACGCTCTTTTGGTGTTAATCTGGGGGTTAATTTTTAATTAGAAAAATGAAGTTTATGAAACACAAAATATTTTTACCGATTGTATGTTTAGGTTTGGGCCTGTGCTTTTACCTGATCTCGTGTACCAAAGGTTTTGATAAATTGAATATGGATCCGGCCAGACCTACCGAAGTTACACCTTCGTCAATAATTACCGGAATTGAAAAAACGGCTTCTGATATTTTATACAGTACGCCTGTTGGAGGATTGGTAGGTATGCTGTATGCTCAGTATTGGGCACAAACTCAAAATGAAAGTCAAACCCAATATCAGTTTGATGAAACTTCAACAGCCCAGTTCTGGAAAAATTACAGCATCCCACTCTCTAATATTCAGGAATTAATCAGAATTAATGAGCAGCAACCCGGACCGGGTTCAAAAAATCAAAATGCTATTGCGGAAATTTTGAGCGTATGGATTTTTCATAATCTCACAGATGCTTATGGAAATATTCCATATAGTCAGGCGCTGAAAGGTCAGGAGTTGATTCTGACTTCTCCATATGATGATTCCAGGAATATCTACGAAGCTTTAATTCAGAAATTAGATCTCCAGATTCAGGCTTTAGATGCCGGTGCACCTTCCTTTTCTACCGGAGATATTATTTATAATGGTAACCCGGCTAAATGGAAAATGCTGGCCAACTCCCTGAAGGTGAGAATAGGACTCAGAATGTCGGAAGCTAATTCAGGAGGCGCTAAGCAGATTATTCAGAGTGCTGTAAATGGCGTTTTTCAAAGTGTTTCAGACGAGGCTAAATTTGCTTATCTGCCAAACCCTCCGGATCAGTTCCCGGTAAACGATTTTGCCACAACACAAAACCAAAATTTTGTTTCGTCAACGTTAATCAATTATCTCGTTGAAACAAATGACCCCCGACTGAGTGCCTATGCAGATCCTGCTGCGGCCACCGGAACGTTCAAGGGAAAACCCTACGGATTGGGTGCGTTTACAGATATCAATGAATACTCTCTGCCAAGCCGTAAAGCATTCAGCGCTTCTTTTCCCGGATTTATTATGAGTTATTCTGAATTGCAGTTTGCGCTGGCAGAAGCCGTGGAAAGGGAATACATTACCGGCGATGCTAAAACATATTTTGAAAACGGAGTGAGAGCGAGTATGAAATTCTGGGGTGTTAGCGATGCTGATATTCAAACCTATCTGGATAATAATCCTTATGATCCTTTAAAATGGAAGGACATCATTGGCACACAGAAATGGCTTTCGTTATATAACCAGGGACTTCAGGGCTGGTTTGAAAGAAACAGACTGAATTTTAAGAAGCCGGATGGTTCTGCATTTTTTGTTGCGCCAACTACTATTTTAGATCCTTCCGTAACTTTCGTCCCTTTCAGGATGAGATATCCTATTACTGAAAAATCAACCAACCGTACCAATTACGAGTCGGCAGCGCAGGCAATAGGTGGAGATAAGTTGGGTACTAAGCTATGGTGGCAGCCCTGATAAAAGAAAAGAGTCGCAATAAATAAATAGTATCGTTTAAGCCCCAAATTTGCAAATGACTGCAAGTTTGGGGTTTATTTTAATCGGTAATATGTGTCCGGTAGTGAAGCTGTCAACCCGGAGAAACCTTGCAGGATGATAAAGCCTCGGGTGTATTTTATAGAAAACCCTGGTTTTCATGGCAGTCCCGAAGTCAGCAATTCAATTTTCTGAAATACCATTCCGTATCGCCCACCCGGAGGATGCGATTTAATTTCTTCTCCTGTGCAATTGCCGAAATTTCCAGAATACAATAGCCACATCGTCTTCCCCGTAGTACTAATAAACTTTGAAGGAATATTTACAAAATAAGCCTGCTCCCCAAAATCCTTCATGTAGGTAACCAGTTTCCAATCTCCGGTTAACTGGCTGGATTCCAGAATATAGGTATTCATTTTTGAACAGGTATTGCCGCCATCGGTGACACACATCAGGTACTTCTTCAAAGGCGCATTGTAGGTTATGGTTACGCAACCCATATTATTGTTCCATTCCAATAAGGGTTTAATTTGTTTAAAATCATGTGTCCAAAGAGGTTTTCCCTGTTTGTCCTTGCCGGCATAAAATTCGTATTGGGAGGAATCATTAATGCTTTTAATATCTGGTGTTACCCTGAGCAGGTAAATTTGATCACCCGTTATCCAACTGGCGTTCCAGAACCGCCATTTAGTATCTTTGATATCCGCTCCATGTGCAACCAGATAAGCCTTTCCATCGGGCGAGTGTTCCATGTTTTTACCAAAATCAACAAAATGAGGCGAGCCTATCTTTACCGGGTAACCGTTGATTCCGGTTTCTCCGAAAAGAGGCTTTTCGGGTGTCCGGGATGTTTCCGACCAGGTTTTTCCATAATCGCGTGAATATCGGAAACCTACAAAAGGCCCTAACCAGGGCCAGTTAATCCAAAGATTTCCCCATTGGGCAAAAGGAGATGGTCCCAGATTATAGGTACCATAATACCAAATACCATTATGTACTAAAGAACCGCAGGGGTAGCGACCCATATAGGGAGCGGAAGCCGATTTATAAAGACCGATGCTATAGGCTTTTATCGTTAGCGGATCATTACCCGTTAATATTCCGGCGCCTGTGAAATTATGATCGGGGCCGTCGGCCGAATTGGAGATATCCTGTCCGCCATCCAGCCTCCGGGTAGCGCCATCGGTCCAGGGAGAGTATAACGTGTCGTTAGAAGCCCAGGATGGATACCAGGTATCGCCATAATTGTTATAACTTGCTGCAGTGCCTGAGAAACGGATGCCACGAATATTGCGGGAAGATTTGAAAGGACAATCAGCGGGTGGTCTGGAAGGCCACACAAAAGGTTCATATTTGAATACTTCGGGACTCTGGATATTGAGTTGACCATTGGTATGAGCAACCATCAATAGCATAACTGACAGCAGGAATGAAACATGTATTTTTTGTCTTGTCATAAAGGAGCTATTTCGTGAATGATTACAATTCAGAATTTCTCTTTCTGCATTCTTGCAGCATTATATTTTTTAGCTGAAAACAGGTGACTCTTACCTGTTTCCAATAAAGAACGGTATCAGCAGTATAAATTGTTTTGAAGCTGGTTGTTAGATAAATATAGGACTTTTTTTCAGTATATTTGATTTTACAGATTTTTAAAAGTGTATAATTTGAAAGTAAGATTTTTAATTTTCGGAATATTTTTGATAGTATTATTTCCACTAACAGGATGGGGTCAACGATACAAAGCCTCTCTGTTTGGAGTGAAAGGAGATGGTCTTACCCTAAATACCAATTCTATACAACGAGCAATAGATTATATACACGAAGAAGGAGGCGGGATTTTGGAATTTTATGTTGGTCGCTATCTCACTGGTACGCTTATCCTGAAATCCAATGTTACTATTCATCTGCACGAGGGAGCTGTTTTGTTGGGCTCCACCAATGTTTATGATTATAACATTGATAACCGTTATCTATATACATCGTTATTGTATGCAGTGGGTGCAGAAAACATCGCAGTCACAGGCAAAGGCGTGATTGATGGGCAGGGGGATCAATTGACCTATAACCTGATAGACCAGATTCATAAAGGTCTTCTTAAGGAAGAATTTAAATACGACCGTCCGGGAATTCGCAGAACGAATAATGTTTATTTCCGAGAGTGCAAAAATGTGAAGGTGAAAGGAATCCTGTCAAAGAACGCTGCGGCCTGGGTAATGGTATATGATCAATGCGATGGATTGCTGATTGACAGCACCACCATTGATAGTGATATCTTCTGGAACAATGACGGGATGGATATTGTAGATTGTAAAAATGTGACGATTACCAATAACTATGTCAGTGCCAGTGATGATGCCATCTGTTTTAAGTCTCACGATTACAACCAGATCAGTGAAAATGTGATTGTAAGGAACAATGTCGTGCGTTCCAGTGCAAGTGGAATAAAGTTTGGAACGATGTTGAAGGGGAATTTCCGGAATTTCAAAATTGTAAATAACAAAGTATATAACACGTATCGTTCCGCTATTGTTTTAACGGCTCCTGATGGAGGAATTATTGAAGATATTTGGATAGACAGTTTGCAGGCGTATAATACCGGTAACGTAATTTATCTGCGAAATGGCAACAGATATGGGGGAGAAAAGGGTCCGGGCAGAATTCGGAATATAACTATTCAAAATGTTTACGCAGAAGTGCCGGATACCAAGCCTGATACTGCCTACCGGTATGAAGGTCCAATAGAGGATTTGCCCAGAAATATTTCACCCTCTTCAATTGTTGGTATTCCCGGATATCCTGTCACCGGTATAACTTTGAGAAATATTAAGATCCTGTATCCGGGAGGCAGTAATCCGCATTATGCTTACCGGGGAATCGCTTCAGCCGACTTAGACAGTATACCGGTTATGCTTACCGCCTATCCGGAATTTTCTCAGTTTAAGGAATTGCCTGCCTGGGGTTTTTATATCCGCTATGCAGAACAGGTGCATATGGAGAATATAACCCTGATTGCCCGGAAACGAGATTATCGTCCGGCTATGGTCATCCAGGAATCAGATAACATATTTACAAAGGGGATAGCATATATTGAACCGGGGAGAAAAAAGAAACAAATGGTGGGTTATAAATCATCCGCCATTTCTCAGCGCCCTTAAGGCGCTATAATAATTCTTTTGATGAGTTCCGAGACTAAGTTATTTACCCGGATTGCTTTTTTTTCAACCTGAATTCGGTCGGTGAAATATTTACTTTTTTCTTAAAAAACTTAGAAAAATAATATTCCGATTCAAACCCGGACTGAAAAGCGATTTCATTGATATTGAGTTCTGTAGTTTGCAACAGGAATTTTGCTCTGTTTATCCTTAGATTGAGATAATACTGATGAGGAGAGGTGCCGATTTCTTCCTTAAACAATTTCCGGAATTTGGAATAGCCCATGGGTAATTCCTGAACCATTTTAGGAATATCAATAGCATGCTCCAGGGATTCCCTGAGCATAAATTTTGCTTTATGAATGAGTTGCACGTCTGTATTCTCCCCGGGATAGATACTGTTGGAATGATTATGGAGCATGGCCAGCATTTCAAGGGTTATTCCCGAGATGACCTGATGGTATCCGGGAAGCCCGTTTCTAACAGTATCTAATAGCCGTTGAAAAATAATTAAAAACGGTTCGTGTAGTCCTATTTCAAAAAAAGGATCCCTGGAGCTGTCGAAAACATTTTTCATAATATGCTCAGGATAAAGTCCGTTAAATCCAACCCAGTATTCCTCCCATCCGGTATTCAAATCCGGTTTGTATCTGTGCCAAACATTGGGATATAACAGAAAACAAATACCTTCGGAAATAGGCCGTGGAGCGGTTAAAGCCGATTCAAAAACTCCCCTGCCCTTTGATATGAACACCAGATAATATCCATCCAGAATCCGACCTTTGTTCCAGGTAAACTGGTGAGAAGACGGATGGTCATTGGATGGTGGGTACACTTCTAAAGGATTGGTTATGGAGTATCCTGCCGTATTGACGTAAAAACCCCAGTCTTTTTCTGTGTTGGATATGGGTAGGTATTTATAATAACTCTTCAATGGTTCAATATTTTAACCAGGTCATAAAAATATCAAAGAGTGTAAAAAGGAAACCAATTTATATAAACTTCTTAAAGATACGGAACTTATATTTGTTAACACACGCAGAATAAAATTAATGTTATGTTTATCAGAAACTATCCTGTTTTTTCACGGTTAAAACCAAACGGTCGCTTCAAGTATGAATAAACTAAATATTGCTGTTATTGGCGCAGGATGGTGGGCAAGTTATAACCACATTCCGGCTTTGAAAATTAATAATAGCGTTGGGAGAATTATAGTTGTTGATAAACAGAAGGAACGATTAGCCATTGTGAGAGAAAAACTCCATGTTGATGCTACTTATACTGATATGGATGAGATGTTGAATAAGGAACAGCTCCAGGGTGCCATCATCGCCACGCCTCATACTGCTCATTATGAGCCGGCTATACAATGTATTAAGAAGGGCATTAACATCCTGATTGAAAAGCCCATGACTACAACTATTGAGGATGCCAGGCGGATTGTAAATCTGGCAAAAGAAAACGGGGTGGAAGTGATGGTGGCCTGTGGCTGGAATTTTACCTCCTACATGTCAAAAGCGCATCAGCAAATCAAAGAAGGCAGGATTGGAAAAATTAAGCATGTGGTGGCCCAAATGGCTTCTCCAACAGGAGATCTGTTTAGTGGAGAGCCTTTGCAGGGTACAGAATCAGATTTATTCAGGCCGCCCAGTTCTACCTGGGCCGACCCTAACAATGCCGGTGGATACAGCTGGGGACAGATGTCGCACCTGCTGGCAGCATTATTTTATTTGATTGATGAAGACCCAGCAAGTGTTTATTCTAATTTTCAATTGTCTTCTGCAGGCGTAGATTTTTATGATGCTGCCGTATTAACTACCCATAAAGCTACAACTGTCTGTTTATCGGGAGCTTCCACCATGCCGCGTCACAGAGGATATATGATGGATATCCGCATCTTTGGCACCGAAGGAGTATTGGCTTTTGACATTGAAAGAGAGAGAATGGAAATTATGAGAAATAATGGGGATGATTTAAAGAACGAATTGGTAAAAGGAGATGGTAAATATCCGGAGCAGCCTCCTGTAGAGCGGTTTGTACAACTTTGTAAAGGTAACCCTGTTATTAATCCGGCTGATGCCGTTGTTGGGAGACGTTCGGTGGAGACTCTCTTTTTGATGCATCAGTCTGCGAAAAGTGGTAAGGTGGAATACATTTCGTAAAATATTAAGTGCACTGTTTTTTCCGGTATAAAAATTGTTTTTATGAAATTATCAGTTACTTCATGGTCTTTTCCGGAGTGTAGTCTTTCGGAGGTGGCGGGTCTTTCCAAACTCTTACATATTAATGCACTGGACCTCGGTTATTTTTATCGTTCTGCTTTAGACAAAAATAAGATTATTGAAAACCCCGGAAAGGTGGCAGAGGAGGTCGGGAATTTAAATATTTCTGTTCCCTGTTTATACCACCTGTTTGGTGATGATATCAAAGATAGAAATCTGTCTCTGAAGGAAACGAATAAGCGAAATATAAGAGATTTACAGAAAGTAGTTCAGTTTTGTAAACAGGCTGCCATTGAAACGATTTTTATTTTACCAGGCGTTATTAACCCCGGTCAAAGCCGCAAGGAAGCTATGGAGGTTTCTGCGGAAAACCTAAAGGAGATGACTGCGTTGTGCCAGAAAGAAGGCCTTTCGCTGGCAGTGGAGCCTCATGTTCATTCGTATCTGGAAGCGCCTGAATTGGTGTTGGAACTATTGGACAAGGTGCCGGGTTTGAGCATAGTACTCGACTATGCACATTTTGTATGCCTTGGATATACCCAGTCTGCAATTAACCCGCTCATCCCCTTTACTCAATTGATTCATCTGAGACAGGCGAAGCAGGGATATCTGCAAACGAGTCTTGAAAAGGGTACGATTAATTTTTCCGCTATTTTTGGTGAATTGAGAGACCATGCTTTTAAGGGATATATGTCTATAGAATATGTTCATCAGGATTATATGAATACCCTTTATGACGACGTACTGAGTGAAACTATTAAAATGAGAGACCTGGCAGAAGAATGGACAACTGCGATTTCTTCACGTTAATGTAAATATATTGAGATATGCACGCTTTTGAATTGATTAAACCTACTATAGCCAATATTCTGCAGCCTGGGTTTTCTACCCCAATCGGTGCTCCAATGATCCCGCCTTATCCTTTTGAATTCCGGAATGTGGAAGTAATGACGCTGGTATATCGTACTGCAAAAGAAGCGGTAGATAAACATTTGCCGCCACCTTTACTACCCATGTCGGATGTGGTAATGGTGCATATCTACAATATGAATGATACTGACTGGATAGGACAGTTTAATGAATCTAATGTTATGCTGAATGCTTCCCTTGAAGGTACCGATATTGCAGGAGGGTACTCTCCCTTTTTATTTCTAAGCAGTGCAATTGGTGTTTCCCATGGTCGCGAAGTGCAGGGGCAACCCAAAAAATACGGAGAACCTAAAATTGAATTTCGGGACGACCTGATTGTAGGTACGATCAGGAGAAATGGAATTGATGTGTTTACAGCTACCATGCCTTATAAGCAACAAAAAGGAGAACTAACAAAGCTTAAAGAATATTTTGATTTCTCAACTAATATCAATCTGAAAGTAATTGATCATATTAATGGATGCGCTGCCATTAGACAACTCACGTCGAGGAAATTAACGGATTTAAAAATTCATGAATGCTGGGCTGGCCCATGTACGGTCGAAATAAGACCTAATGCACAGGCGCCGCTCTTTCGCTTACCCGTGTTAGAAATGTTAGTGGGGTATTACTGGCGTGCTGATTTTAAATTGATCAAAGGGGAAATTATATATGATTATCTCGAAGGGAATAAATAGGGATTGTGAACGGGAATATTATTTGAAACCGGATTTTTATTATTTATTTAATAGCATTAAAAAATGGCAGACTTAAATGGAAAGGTAATTATCGTAACCGGTGCGAGCCAGGGCCTCGGTGCGGCTACTGCCGAAATCCTGGCAAAAGCCGGCGCCAAAGTGGTACTGGCTTCTTTGGATGCAGACCGGCTCAAAGTAGTTGCCGACCGGATAATCGGTGCCGGTGGAGACTGTGCCTTTCGGGTATGCGATGTTCGGCAAAATGATGAAGTAAAAGAAGTGGTAGCATTAGCTGAAAAAAAGTATGGTGTAATCCATGGTTTGGTCAACAATGCAGGAACTATTCAGCCGCTGGCAAAGATTCTGGATGCAGACATTGAGGCATGGAAAAAGTGTGTAGAGACACATTTATTTGGCAGCCTTCATTTTGTGAAAGCTGTGTTGCCGATCATGATCAGAAGCGGGGGTGGTAGCATCATTAATATCAGTTCGGGGGCGGCAGAACTGCCACTTTTTGGATGGAGCGCCTATAATAGCGCCAAGGCCTCTTTGAAGATGTTTGGGCAGGTATTGTATCAGGAGGTAAGCGATAAAAATGTCCGGATTTATAGTATGAGGCCTGGAGGTGTAGATACGAAAATGCAGGACGAAATAAGAGCATCCAGAGTAAATGAGATCCCTGCAGCCAACATCCCAAAAGAAAAACTTACCCCTCCGGAGCATCCTGCAAGAGCAATCGCTTATTTGTTTACTGAGGCGGCAAAAGACTTGTGTGGTATAGAGCTGGATGTACGAAAAGAACCCTTGCTGGGTAGGTTTTAAGAAGGTGGTAAGAGCGGAGGTATTCAATGCCGTTTGCTGTGTTAACCTAACGAAAAGTTGCCGATGAGATGAAACCTTTAACTACTGGTCTGGTGTCACCACCGACCGGAACCTGAGAATGAGTGAAAATCGGGAATGCGTACTACGGTTCCCGGACATATTTTAATTAAGAAATCCTGGATGATGAAATTCAAAAAGATAGATACCTACGTGCTGGAATACCCGGAACCCAATGATTTTTCAACACATCGGTATACACTGATACTAAGAATTGAGACAGACGATGGTTGTGTAGGTTGGGGAGAAGGCATTGCCATGTGGCCGGAGGCGTGTAAGGCGGCTGAAATAATTATCCGGGAGGGATTATTTCCGTTGCTGAAAGATGAAGACCCCTTAGATACTGAAAAGTGCTGGCAGATGATGCGCAGGCATATCTGGTGGTATGGATTCAATAATTCGGGGATTGCAAATTTTGCTATTTCTGCAATAGATATTGCACTCTGGGATATGAAAGGCAAATATCTGGGGCAGCCGCTGTATAATCTGCTGGGTGGAAAGGTAACCGATCGTTTGCCGGCAAATGCCAGCATGCATGTAAATCAGTCCACTATTTCAGAAACCATTAAAGATATTGAAGGTTATCTGGCTCAGGGCTTCCAATCGGTGAAACTGGGTTTTGCAAAAAAGGGTTTATCCAAAGTGGGAAAACTGAATCCCGATTATGATGTGAATTTTATAAGAGAACTGCGTAAAGCAATCGGGGAGGAAAAAGATATTATGGTGGATATAGGTAATGGTATTCGCTGGGATGTTTCAACGGCGGTAAAAACCACTAAAAGGATGGAGGAATATAATATTCGCTGGATAGAAGAGCCTCTTTACCCAACCGATATTAAAGGCTATCAGACTTTGAAATCACAAACAAATTCGTTGATAGGCTCAGGTGAAAGAGAGTGGAGTTTTGAAAATTATCAAACTTTATTACTTCAGAATTGTACAGATATTTTTGGAATTGATCCTGCGCGTGTTCAGGGGATAACAGCCTATAAGAAAATTAAGGACCTGGTTTCGATCAATCACCGGTATGTTAACGCCCATGCCTGGAGTACCGCCATTACTTCGGCGGCGAGTTTGCATTGTTCGCTTGCATCAGATAATAGTCTGGTTTTCGAATTAAAGCCAATACCGGGGCCCGTGCAGTATGATATTGTCCGGGAGCCCATTGTTCAGGATCAAGGGAGGGTTTCCATCGGAGAAGCCCCGGGTCTGGGAATTGAAATAATAGAAAAGGAATTACTTAAAATAACGGCGGCCCATCAATCGGTAACGTTGTAGTATATGCGCTTTTTATGATTAAAATGCCACGAATGCACGAATTATATAAACGATCTTCGGATTGGCCCGTAAAAATCAATCTGACAAACCTGACAGGTTTTGTTGCATAAGAACTCAACCTGTCAGGTTTTTCATAAACAGACGGGTATAAGTTTTATGGGTATAAAAAATATAAATATGAAAAGAAGAGATTTTATTACAAATGGTTCTATGGTTATATCCGGAACATTGTTGTCTAAAATGACGCCGGCTCAGATCAGCGGCGCTTTGATGGGAGACACCCCTCAAAAGGGGGAATCCTTGTATCAGATATTTCAAAACCCAGCCGACACCTATAAGCCTTTTGTACGTTGGTGGTGGAACGGAGATAAAATCAAAAAAGAGGAGTTAGCCCGGGAATTGCGGCTTCTAAAGGCGGCTGGCATCGGGGGCGTGGAAATCAATCCGATCGCTTTTCCCGATAATAATACAGATGATATGGGCATTCCTTCTGTGGAATGGCTGAGCGACGAATGGATAGACTTACTGCAATTCACGTTCAGGGAAGCGAAATCATTGAACATAACCTGCGATCTGATAGCCGGCACCGGCTTCCCTTTCGGAGCCGAGTTTTTGCAGGATGAAGAGCGTTCCCAGATTGTAATAATAGGCGTAAAAAAACTGATAGGTCCCCTGAACACAGAGTTCTCTCTCTTTGAACTGCTGAAAGAAGCCGATCCGAAAATTACCTTTCCATATACCGGACGGAAGATGGAATTATTGTCGGTGAAGCTGGTTCCTGATCCGTTGAATCATATAGATGAAGTAAAAGACATTTCAGATCAACTAAAAAACGATATCCTTTCGGTCTCAGTTCCCAAAGGTAACTATGCCGTATATACGCTGATAAGGGCGGAAGGCTTTGAGCGGGTGATCGTGGGCGCTCCGGGAGGCAAGGGGCCTGTATTAAATCACTTAAACGAAAAAGCGGTCAATAAATATCTGAATCATATTACCGATACTATTCAAAACAAGATAGGCTCTCTGGCGCCTCATCTGCGTTCTTTCTTCGTGGATAGTATGGAATTAGAGGGAGCTAACTGGAACAGCGATATGCGGGATGAATTTAAGCGAAGAAGGGGTTACGATATTTATCCTTACCTGCCTTTTGTGCTGTTTAAGATTGGAGGGATGGGGAATAGCTATTACCCTGACTATACGGTGGACATGGGAGCGGATTTCAAAAATATCCTCTTTCGAATGCGATATGACTGGGCGTTGACCATAGCCGAGATTTTCACGGAAAGATTTGTACATCCCTTTGCCAAATGGTGTGCCGATAATAAAATCAAATCGCGCGCTCAGGCTTATGGCAGGGGTTACTTTTTATTGGAAGGCAGTTTTCCGATTGATATTCCCGAATGTGAAACCTGGTTGAAATATGGTATTGGGAAAGATATTTCGGAAGAAGATTTCATGAAATATCCCTGGCATCTGGGTCAGGGGAATACCATGATCAATAAATATGTTTCTTCTGCAGCACATTTAAAAGATAAGAAGCTCATCAGTTCAGAAGAGCTTACGAATACCGATATGGTGTTTAATGAATCTTTGGAGATTTTTAAAATTGCGGGCGATCAGAGCACCATCTCCGGGGTAACGCATCCGGTATTTCATGGGTTCAATTATTCCCCCCCCGACGCTCCCTTCCCCGGATGGATCAGATGGGGCGGATATTTTAATGAGAAGAATACAATATGGCCTTATCTGAATTTATATAATGATTATCGTACCCGTCTGTCGGCTTTATTTCAGCAGGCAACCATGTTTGCCGATATTGCCCTGCTGCCTCCTATTCCGGACATGTGGGGAGAATTTGGAGCGCAGAATGAACCCTTTCCAACCTTAGTATATCCAAAATACCAGATGCTGATCTGGCAGGCCATACACCAGAATGGCAATGCCTGCGATTATGTATCGGAACAGGTGATCAATGAAGCCCAAATTGAAAAAGGCTGGCTGAAATACGGAAATCGGAAATACCATACTATTTTTTTGATTGAAGTACGGGGACTCAATGTGGCGGTTGCAGAAAAATTACATCAATTCATTTCCGGAGGTGGCAGGGTATTTTGTATTGCCGCCTATCCCGATCATTCGCCCGGATGGCACGAACATGAACAGAAGGATAAGGAAGTGATCAGTTGGATGAATAAGATGAAGCAGTTCCCGGATCGTTTTATTTATGTTGATAAGCCGGAGGAAAATTATTGCGGCTGGTTCAGGGCTTTGCAGGAACAGTATAAGCTTACTCCTTATGTGAAGATCGCGCATGCGCGCCCGTATATTACACAGATGAGATACCAGGCGGAAGGATCAGAAATATTTTTCTTCACCAATTCCAGCGATCAACACGATTATACCCTCGAAGCCGGTTTTGCAAAAAATGTCGTTGCCGGTAAACAGGCATGGCTTTGGGATGCGGAAACCGGGCAACGGTTTAAGCTGCAGTTGGTTAACAATAAATTGACAATGGCATTGGGACCCGCTGCTTCGCTGATAGTGGTATTCGATAAGGAAACCAGAGGCGCTGGTTTTCAACCCATTCCCTTGTCAGGAGGTGCAACGCCTGTACAGCCTGCCGGCATTTGGGAAGTAGAGTTGCGACATTATGATGGTGGGATAGAAAATACCCGGATGAATACGCTCAAAGATTTAAAAGACATTCCGGAGTACAGCCATTTCGGTGGCACGGTACAATATAAAAACACAATTGAGATAAGTGATCCGCAAAAAATACAATTTCTGAACTTAGGGAAAGTATATGGCATTTCAAAAGTAACCATCAACGGCAAAGAAGTGGGAACCCAATGGTATGGCAACCGGCTTTACCGTATAGGAAATTTATTGAAGCAGGGGACCAACAGTATTGAGGTAGAAGTAACGACGGTGATGCTGAATTATATGAAATCGTTAAAAGATAATCATCTTGCTCAGGCATGGACCAATATTGGAAGAAGAGACCAGCCGCTACAATCTATGGGTCTTGCCGGGCCGGTGAGGTTGTATTAAACCCGGCTGTTTTTTTGAAAAGGTATTTCTTGCATCGCCACAAATACACGAATAAGTGCATTTGTGTATTCGTGGCTATCTTCCTCATGGTAGCGTTTTTCAACCGGGCATATCGCAATACGTTGTAAATTGTGAGATATTGATCAAATTCTCTATTGCTCATGAACCCGCACGCCTGCAATGACCAAGATTGTTTCCGGCTCTTACAACAGGGTGACCGTGTCGTTACTATACCTTAAAATAACAAACTTAATATGCGATGCATCAATTATTTTTTCTTAAAAATCGTTTTTGGCCGTCAGGCAATCCTGGTACCGGCTATCTTACTTGTGACGGAAGTACTACTAAGACGGCAATACTTAATCAGAACAGGTTGAACCCCGGACACAATTAATATTGAAGTTGGGATATCGGAAAACGTCCGGCTGAAGAATTTTATAATATTAAGAATGATCAGGAATGTCTTCATAACCTGGAGGAGAAAAAAGAAAGTACCGATTGGGTGAATCCGGGGGATTATGAAACTGATCCGCGTATTATTCATGGGCAGTAAACTTTCTACAGGTTGACAATTATTGTAAAATTGAGTGGTATTCCTGCTGCACAAATCCATTGCTTTACAAAAGCCTTTTTTAAGCAGTAGAAAATTTAAAAGAATAAAATTATGAGCAGTTCTTCAGGAAAGAAATGGAGGGTAAGCCTCTCATTACTTTTGCTAACACTCAATCTACCCAATTATCAGCGATTCGTTAGAACCGTTTTTTTAGATTATTTTAGTCGAACAATGGTGATAAATCATATGCGCATCTCTTATCGGGCGCATCTTTCGTTTAGACTCTTTGCCGTAGTGCTGGCCTTTTTGCCGTGTGCCTGCAACACCACCAGTAAAGCGCCATCTAATATCAGCGGCATCTATCCGCAATTGGCCTATTATAATGACGAAGGCGAGTGCGGCACGGGGGCGGTGGTTCCCTGGGCCGACCGGCTATGGGTAGTGACTTATGGACCTCATCTTCCCTTTGGCTCTTCTGATAAACTGTATGAGATCACTGGTGATTTGAATCAAATCGTAAGACCTGAAAGCATTGGAGGTACACCCGCCAACCGGATGATTCATCCGGAAAGTAACCAGCTTTTTATCGGGCCTTATGCTATTGATACCAGCAGAAATGTGCGCGTGATACCCTACACCGAAATGCCCGGCCGCCCAACGGGAAATGCCCGGCATCTTTTTGAGCCTGCAAAAAAAATCTACTATGGAACAATGGAAGAAGGGTTTTACGAGGTGGACGTGAATACCCTGGAAACCAAATTACTTTACGAAGACAGAAACGTAACCAATAAAAAAATCAAAGAAGGCAGGGATACAGGTAACAGCCCTTTAGCTTCACTGTATGGCGTTCATGGCAAGGGGCTGTATTCCGGGCAGGGCGTTATGGTATATTCCAACAACGGAGAGGATGATAAACGAGCCCCCTACCAGTTTGATATTGAAGCGGGCTCCCTTTCGGAGTGGGATGGCAGGGAATGGAAACTGATCAGACGTAATCAGTTTACCGAAGTAACCGGCCCCGGTGGAATTTATGGCAATACAAATCCTGCATCGGATCCTATTTGGGCAACGGGGTGGGATCATAAATCTGTCATCCTCGGTGTACGCGATGCCGTTAGCGGGTGGAGTTTTTTCAGGATGCCCAAAGCAAGCCACAGCTACGACGGCGCCCACGGGTGGAACACGGAATGGCCCAGGATCCGGGAGGTCGGCGCCCCTGAAAAACCCGAACTGTTGATGACGATGCACGGGATGTTCTGGCATTTCCCCGAAACTTTTTCGGCTAATCATACTGCGGGTATCCGCCCCCGTTCCGCGTATTTAAAGGTCATCGGCGACTTTACCCGATGGCATAACCAATTGGTTTTCGGGTGCGATGATGCAGCCAAAAATGAATTTCTTAACAAGAGAAAACAAAAAGGAAGCATTGAAGGCGCCGGACAATCTAATTCCAATCTATGGTTTACATCGCCGGAAAGGCCTGATGAACTTGGACCGGCTACGGTTTCAGGAATGGTGTGGCTAAAAGATAAAATTGCTGCCGGTGAAGCCTCCGAGCCGATGCTTTTTGCAGGTTGGGAAAAACGAATGGCATGGGTAATTAACCACGGTGCATATAATGTGGCCTTCAGTTTTGAAGTGGACAAAGCTGGCGATCAAAACTGGCAGACGATCAAAACTTTATCAGTGAAGCCGGGAGAGACGGCCAATCTTGAATTTAGCAAAAATGAAGCGGGAGAATGGATCCGGCTAAAAACGGATCAACCCACCATAGCCACGGTTAGCTTTAATTACTCCCCGGTTGAAAGCCGCGAAGCCGCCCCGTCATCTATATTCGGCGGACTTGCAAACGTAAAACAACAGGATAACGTTTCGGGCGGGCTCTTATACGCGCTGGGGGAGAATCGGAGAGCCTTAGGCGTTGCTGCCGTTAATTTTGAAAATGATATTCCTGTGGAATCGGGGTATTACGAATTGGATGGAGATTTACATCTTATAAAAAAAGACGATCCCCTAATCCATTCCTTCATAAAAGAGAAATTTGCGATCCCTCAAAATGTTATTCAAACCGATGAAGCTTCGGTGCTTATTATTGACGATAAAAATCGCCGGTGGCGGCTTCCTTTAGGAGAAGAGGAATTTCAGCGTTTAACGGACGCGGGCTTATTACGGATATGTCGGGAAGTAGTGACCGAACGTGACCTTTTTCAGGCATCCGGCACTTTTTACGAACTGCCTGCGGAAAATGCGGATGGTTTTGCTAAGATCCGGCCGATCGCTTCCCATCATTTTCGTATTCATGACTATGCTTCCTTTCGCGGTATGTTGGTGATGACGGGGATAGACCCGAACGCAGCACAGAACGAACATATCATCCGTTCTGATGACGGGCAGGCGGCAGTATGGCTGGGCGTTATTGACGATCTGTGGAAACTGGGAAAGCCGTCGGGGCATGGCGGGCCCTGGAAAAATACCGGCGTGAAAGCCGGAGAGCCTTCTGACCCTTATCTCATAGGGTTTTATGATAAGAGAAAATTAGAAATTTCTCATACCCATACAGGTCCTGTTACTTTTCGTATTGAGGTTGATCCTGTCGGACACGCCCCCTGGATGCAGTATAAAGAAATTACGGTTCAGCCTGGTGAAATTTTCAGATACTCCTTCCCCGATAGTTTTCAGGCAAGATGGATCAGATTTGTAGCCAATAAAGATTGCAATGCAACCGCCTGGCTGACGTATGAATAAAACAAAGCCTGAAATTTTATCTGAACAACCCGGACCTTGGCGTGTGTCAATCAGTTTGCGGCCGGTACCCGACGCAGGAGGGGCAGTCCGCAAACCCGAAGGCTTTTCTGAATTCATCCGGCCACCGTTTTGCCGTCGGTACCGCAGGTCAGACGGCAAAACCAGCAATTTTACCCGGATCGCGTCAGATTGGACTCAGTACCAATACATTCTGCATAATAATTTAAAAATAGGGGTAAAGTACTAACATATAACAAGTGTTTATTTTTTTTTGCATAAGTTATAACCCTTGATTTTTAAAAATTGGATTAATAAATATTAACATTTGCTAATCATTTTTTACCTTTTCTCAAATTTTTCATCATCCTATTTAATTCTAAAACCAGCATTCATGAAAAAAACGCTACTCGTTTTAATGGCGGCAGGGTTATTTAATGTCTTTCAGGCCCAGTCGCAAACTACCAGAACCGCCGGAAATTATGCCGAATTGACCAGCGCTGTTTCTTCGTCTTCAGACGGGGATATCATCAATATTGTCAATGATATTGTAATATCTGCTGAAATAACATCTAACAAAACCCTGACTTTTAATGGTAACGGTTTTACGCTGACGGTACCTGTTACCGGTTTGGATGAATCCGGAAAATTCAATAGCAGTCCTTCTGCTTTCAGGGTATTCACACTTTCCGGAACTGGTAAAACCACCACCATCAATGATATGAAAATCAGCGGAGGCTATGTTTCTTCCGGCACCGGAGGAGCTATTTCTGTGTCTAACGGACACACCGTCAGGATCAATAATTCAACGATAAGTAATTCAAGAGCTGCAAGCGGGGGTGGACTTGATAATAATGGCGGAACCGTGTATATGACCGATTGCGAACTGATGCGTAATGCTGCCGGTTTTGGCGGGGGATTTTTGAATCGGGCAAGTGCGAACATGTTTCTCGAAAGATGCACTTTTTCTGAAAACAGGACTACTGCTACTGGTGGAGGCGCCGGCGAAAATAACGGCGGTTCTTATCTGTATATGAATAATTCCACCCTGTCCAATAACAAAAGTACTGAGATAGGGGGTGGAATTAATAATTATAATTCGACTCTTTATGCTGTAAACAGCAGCTTTACCGGTAATGTGGCTTATGGGAGTCTTACTGGAGGCGCGATTGGAAATAATAACGGTACAGTATATGCGGTTAACTGTTTATTTGCTTATAACTATCACAGATCCGGCGGGGATGAAGCCAATCCAACAGACTATGTTTTGGACGATGTACAGCCATATAGTTCTCCGGGCAATGTTCATCTGCTTTATAGTATTTATCATGCTGATCTCAGTTCCAGCGGAGTGGATTACAGTACCGGGCATAATATTAACTATACAGGAAGCAATGATGGTTCGGACAATTCTATCTTTTCAGGCGGTTCTTATACCCGGATTACGGATGGTACCGGTGTGGAAATTGGCACGGCAAAAGTGTATCAACCCTTCCTTTACCAAAATGGGAATGGCATAGCCCCCACGCTGAAGACTGGAAGTTTTATGCTGGATTTAAGTAACCTGGGCGCTAAAACAGGCTATACCAGCAATAGCGGTTCCCCTATTATTGGTTATTACGACCGGCTGGCAGGAGCTCCGGGCTGGGTGGATTTGGTCGGCTCTTCCGCTTCTTCTTATGTAGTTACTACCGATCAGATTGGCGCTTCTCGTACGGATCCTCCTGCTGCGGGTGCAATCCAAAGCATTGTGGATGATTTATATATGCTTAAAATCAACTATTCTCCTGATGGTTCTGTGTCGGGAGGTACGGTGTATGGAGACGTATATTTAGCAGGCGCATCGGTTACGCTTACTGCGATTCCTAATAATGGAAAGGAGTTTGTGCGTTGGGATTATGTAGAAGGCGGTACCGGTACTGCTTCATCGGACAACCCTTATGAAGTATTTGTGGACAGAGATATTACCCTGGTACCGGTATTTCAGGATGCGCCTTTGGGCAGCTACAGTATCACCTATGTGGGCAATGGTAACACTTCGGGTATAGCTCCAACCGCCACCAACCAAACCGATCCTGTGAATATTGAGGAGAAGGGTACGCTGAAACGTTCCGGATATATTTTCAGTGGCTGGAATTCGCGTGCCAATGGTTCCGGAACGGCTTATAATGAAAACGATGCATACAGCGACGGCTCTAACCTGGTTTTGTATGCTCAATGGGAAGAGAATTTCTGGAGGGGTACTACCAATACGGATTATGCTACGGCTTCCAACTGGGGGGCAGGCGAAGTGCCGGCAAATGGAGGAGATATTGTTTTTGCGAAAGATGCCCTTAATGATTTATACCTGGATCAGAACCGGGAGGTGGGTAAGGTGCAGTTCTCCGGCGCATCCAATAAATTGGTATTGGGAAGTTATAGCCTTATGGCTTCTGAGGTTACCGATTACGATGCGTCAAACTATGTGCAAACAAATGGCGCCGGCAAATTGTGTATGAATATCGGGGAAAATGAGATGATGTTATTCCCGGTAGGAAACAGCGCCTACAATCCGGTTTCTGTTGAAAATAACACCGGTGCAGCAGATGTATTTTGCGCCAGGGTGTTAGATGAATTATACCAGGACGGATTGACCGGAGAACCGGTTACAGCTAGTCGCGTAAAGAGAACCTGGGATATTTCCAAAGACAATCCTAATGGTGGAGCAGGAGTTAATTTTATTTTCAACTGGAATGCGGGAGAAACAGAAAGCCTGAGTACACCTGCGCTTTATCATTATGGTGCCGAATGGGTAGAGCAGAAGTCGGGAACCACAGCCAGTACATCAACCAGCCTCAGCTATATGGGCTATACCGGAACGTTTTCGCCTTTTGGAATTGCGGAAGCCAATCAGACTCTGCCCGTTACCTGGCTGAGTTTTACCGTACAAAAGCAAAATGAGAAGTCTTTACTCACCTGGACTACGGGCACAGAAACCAATAATAAGTCCTTTGTGGTGGAACATAGTGTGAACGGTACAAACTGGGAAATACTGAGCGAAGTGCGGGGGGCGAATAACAGCATTGTTAAAAACACCTATAGTTATGTTCATGACAATCCTGCCGGAGGAAAGAATTATTACCGTGTCCGGCAGATAGATCAGGATGGCAGAAGTTCTTACAGCGCGATACAGACGATTCGTTTTGAAGTCAGAACGAGCTTGTCGGTATATCCGAACCCGGTCACTGGCGGCATACTAACCGTGCGGGTACAGAAGTCCGGTCTGTTGAGGATTTACACCAATAACGGTCAATTATTGTTGAACCGGAAATTGGAAACTCCGGGGAAATATTCTATTGGTGTGCAGACTTTTTCAAAAGGTATTTACCGGCTTTCTTTCGATGGCGAAGTAATTCCGGTGATCCTTCAATAAGATTATTTTTCCTATGGATGGGAAGAGATTGTTCGAAAGGGCAATCTCTTTTTTCTTTTTTGCCGAAAACGATCCACCTGAACCGGTTTAGCTTTTGAATGGCAGGTCAGGCAAATAGTTATTTCACCAACCTCACTAAGCTGGTGTCTCCCTCTAATACAGGAAGAGAATATCCGCCGGTGTCAATTCTTGTTTTAGGGAATGATTGTTGTAGCGCTAACCAGTCTTCTTCCGTTGCAATATCCGTTTGATAAAGGTAAATAGCTGTTAATTCGTTCAATTGCTTTAATCCCTGTAATCCTTTGCCGCTAACTTTCGTGCCGGTTAGGTTCAGGGATTGCAATTTGGACAACGGCTGTAAGGAAGAAAGTCCTGCATCGGTGATTGAAGTATTAGCAAGATTTAATCGGGTTAAAGTTTGCAGTTTTCCTATAGTCTTCATCCCGCCATCATCAATAGACGTATGATTTAACTTCAGCCAGACTAACTGCGGAGAGAGGGATTCCAGTAATTTCAGTATTTCATTATCTATTGTGTCTGCCGAGAAAAAACTTACCGAAATATAGTTGCTGTTTTCGGCAACCGGCAGAATGGTAGCTCCTCTCTCCTTTAATTGCTCCATGGTTTGTTCAGATGCTTTGGCCACAGATTCCTGCGGTACATCCGGTTTCACCGGGTCGTGGATCTGGTCGCTTTGCAAGGCTAATAGTAATGGTTTAACATGTTCTTCCTGCGGCAATGTTTTTACCTGTTGATCAAAATGCGCTCCTGTGCTGATCCACCAGTTAAAGAGCATTACCTCTGCTTCCGATGGTTGCGGCTTTCCTTTTGGAGGCATGTGTTCTTTTTCCAGTATATCTAAAACCAGCCGGGTATAGAGCCTGCTTTTTTTACTATCGCCGGCTACGAGCGCTTCGCCATCTTCTCCCCCTTTTTCCATGGCTTCCTTACTATCTAACCTGAGTTTCCCTTTTTGTTTGGAGGGTCCGTGACAACTGTAGCATTTATTCTGTAATATAGGTTGAATGATGTCGTCATACACCATAGCTTCCTGCACGTCCGGGATCACTTTTCTTATCTCTTCTATATTCTTGTCGCCATCAAAAGACAGAAATCCTTCACCGTGTGTGAGGGTTCCGCCTAAATGGCCGGTGAAGGTGATAAGCAGGAGCAGCACAACTGAAAGGACCGTAAGAAGCTTTGGCTTCAGGCGCATGGAGAACTTTTCCGTATAGGCGAGATAATATAAAGCGGCCACTACCGCCACGCCTATTCCCATCCAGCGATGCCGTTCCAGGATCGTTGTATCGTACTCATCATTCAGTCCCAGCAACCAGCCGGTAATGCAAGATAGTATAGCGCTAAGAGCTCCCCAAAACAGGGTAATAGAAACGGCAGGTTTGATAGATTGGAATTGCTCTTTTTTACTTAGCCAATGCAGTAGTACCCCCATTAATAAAATACCAATAGGCAGGTGTACCAGTACAGGATGAAATCGGCCTATGATACCTATAATATTCATCAACATCATATATGAAGGAATACAGATTTTTTATGCAATAATTTCATTGATCACCCGGCCGCTTACATCCGTTAAACGGAACAACCGCCCCTGGAAATGATACACAAATTTTTCATGATCAAAACCCAACTGATTTAATATCGTGGCCTGCACATCATAAGGTTCCACTCTGCCTCTCACCGCATGATACCCTATCTCATCTGTTTCACCATAAGTGGTGCCTCCCCGGATACCCCCTCCCGCCATCCACATGGTAAAGGCTTCCGCATGATGATCTCTTCCCATAAACGGCATCTCCTTCCCATCCCTGTTTTCCTGCATGGGGGTGCGGCCGAATTCTCCACCCCAAACCACCAGGGTTTCGTCCAGCAATCCTCTTTGTTTGAGATCGAGGATCAGCGCTGTGATAGGGCGGTCAATGGAGCGGCACTTATTAATTAGCCCAATTTCGAGGCAGTCATTCTGGCTGGTGCCATGTGAATCCCAGCCCCAGTCGAACAACTGTACATACCGAACGCCCTTTTCCACTAACTTCCGTGCTAATAATACGTTGTTGGCAAAACTGGTGCGGCCGGGCCGGGTGCCATACATCTCATGAATATATTCAGGTTCATCGCTGATATCCATTGCCTCTGGCACCGACATCTGCATTTTATACGCCATCTCATATTGAGAAATCCGCGACAGAATCTCCGGGTCTTTAAAGGTATTATATGTTTCCTGGTTAACTTTATTGATGGCGTCAATAGAAGCTTTGCGTAAATCCTTATCAATCCCTTCGGGGTTATTGATGAACAGCACCGGGTCGCCTTCCGAACGGCACTGCACCCCCTGGTAAACGGATGGAAGGAAACCGCTTCCCCAAACGCTTTTCCCGGCGTCCGGATTTTTACCTCCGGAAGTCAGTACTACAAATGCCGGCAGATTGCTGTTTTCCGTACCCAATCCATAGCTCACCCAGGCGCCCATACTCGGCCGGCCGAGGCGTGCACCACCGGTATGCATCAGCAGTTGTGCAGGCGCATGATTGAACTGGTCTGTCTTAACGGCTTTCAGGAAGCTTACTTCATCAGCTACGGTTGCAAAATGAGGCAAATGATCAGACACCCAGGCCCCGCTTTGACCCCTTTGTTTGAACACCGCCTGGGGCCCCAGCATTTTGGGAACACCCTGTATAAAGGCAAAGCGCTTCCCTTCTAACAGCGATGGCGGACATTCTTTCCCGTTTAATTTCAAAAGTTCGGGTTTATAATCGAACAATTCCAACTGCGAAGGCGCTCCCGCCATGTGTAAATAGATAACCGACTTCGCCTTGCCAGGAAACATCGGCGGGTGAGCGGCTAATGGATTGTTGCTGTTAAAAGTATTCAACGGCGCATCCTTAGAACCAAAGAAATCACAGCCGGTTAGTAAAGAACCAAAAGCCAGGGCGCCCATGCCTGTAATGCTGTCTTTGAGAAAATGCCGGCGGGTAACAAGTTCCAGCGACTTCATTTGAGCCTCATGAGCTATACGGTCGTTATTCAATTCTTTTTGCGTCATGTTTCTTAACTTATTCGTTTGCAACCGGGAGAAACAAATCTTAGTTTATATTGTTCTTCGGTTAGTTCTTAGTAATGTACTCATCTAAATTCAGCATGGCATTAGCCACTACTACAAGCGCTGCTCTGTCCGGCGTATTGTATCCTGTTTCCGCACCCATCATTTCACAGGTTTTTTCCGGGCTGTCTTTAAACTGCTGTAAAGCCTGTTGATATAAATCCATCAGAGGCTGCAATTTTTCTTTTGTGATCGGTTTAAACAAGGCTAATTCGTATCCTTTACTGATCTGCTGCCGCACCTCCATACCCCCCTCTTTTTCCATTCTGGCCGCATAGTGTCTGGCCATTTCGATGAAGCCTTCATCATTTAAGGTGGCTAAAGCCTGCAGGGGAGTATTGGTTCGGATACGCCTGGATACACACACTTCCCGGGCCACGCCGTCAAAGCTGAGCATAGATGGAAAAGGCGCTGTACGCTTCCAGTAGGTATATACTGCCCGGCGATACTGATCCTCACCCGTACTTTTTACCCATACATTTCCGTCATAGGGAGACAGCCAAATGCCCGGAGGTTGCGTGGGCATTACGCTGGGTCCGTACATTTTAGAGCTCAGCAATCCTGAAACCATCAGGGCCTGATCCCTGATCTGTTCCGCCGACAATCGTACCCTTGGCCCACGTGCATAATACCGGTTAAAGGCATCCTTCTTTAACATTTCGGCTGTAACCAGGTTGTCTTGCGTATAGGTTGCCGACATTACAATGGTTTTAATCAATTTCTTTATACTCCATTGATAGTTATTCATAAATTGCCATGAAAGCCAGTCCAGTAAATCTTTGTGTGTAGGATCATTACCCTGTGAGCCCAGGTCTTCCAGGGTTTCCACGATTCCCTGACCCATCAGTTGTTCCCAAATACGGTTGGTCAAGGTTCGGGATGTGAGCGGATTTTTTATATCTGTCAGCCACATTGCCAATCCCAGCCGGTTACGCGGCGCCCCTTCGGGCATGGGGTTTAAAGAGCCTGGCACGTCCGGTTCTACCTTCTCACCCTTTACCATCCAGTTCCCTCTTTCGAAAACCTGCGTGGTGCGTGCCATATCCTCAGGGTTTTCCATCATAATGGGGGTTATGGCTTCGGGAGAGGCGGACGCCAGTTGATTGAACCAGGCATATGCGCTGTCGTATCCTTTTGCTCCTTTTCCGGGAAAAGCAGACGCAAAATAAAACCAGTCGAAGTGGGCTAAGGTCTTTTCATTAGTTCTTTCCACGCCCGGATTGTAATAGCTAAGATACAGGTCATGAACACCAGATACAGGATCTTGAAGCGAAACGCTTTGATTTTCCCAGCCTTTGGAAGAACGGATTGCAATAGAAGCTATAATGGGTCCGTTGGGTTGATCTATACGGATCGTTAATTTCCCATTGTCTGTGTCCGAACGGTAACGATAAAATAACATGCTTTTGTCGCTAAGATCCACGCCGGCTATGCGGCTAACGGAATTATTTCTCACAGCCAGCCGGGTATCTGAAATGGAACTGTTCACTAAATGATCAGCAAAGTGGGTATAGACTGCCGGCTGCCAGGTCTTCACAAATCGAATTGCTTCCTGCGTTTTTTCTTTGCCCACACTTTCTTTCAGCCATTTGGTCAGCTTTTCTAATTTTGCCTGGTCTTCCGGATTAAACTCCCGCAATTGCGGATAATCTCCCGTAACATCCTCGTCTCTGGTATTGTTATAGAAGGAGAGAAACTTGTAATATTCTTCAAATTTGATCGGATCGTAGGGGTGACTGTGGCATTGTACGCAGGCAAAAGTAGTGCTCAGCAGGGTTTCCCAGGTGGTATTCACCCGGTCTATCACCGCGGCGGTTCTGAATTCTTCATCATCGGTCCCTCCTTCGTCATTAGTCATTGAATTGCGGTTATAGGCGGTGGCGATCAATTGTTCATCGGTGGCATCCGGCAGCAGATCGCCTGCAATCTGCTCCGTTAAAAACTGATCATAAGGCATATCCTTATTAAAAGCCCTAATCAGCCAGTCGCGGTATCGCCATATAGAACGGTAACCGTCTTTTTCATATCCCTTGCTGTCTGCATAACGAGCCAGATCCAGCCACATCGCCGTCCATTTTTCTCCATAATGGGGAGACGCTAAAAGGTCATCAACTAATTTCTCATAAGCATCCGGGCTGTCATCGCTGAGGAATTTCCGGGCCAGACCGGGATGAGGTGGAAGCCCGGTAATATCCATGCTTACTCTTCTGAGGAGGGTTGCTTTATCGGCTGCCGGAGAAGGCTCTAATTTAAATTCCCTGAGTTTGTCTAAAATAAAATAATCAATTTCATTGTGTGCCCATTTGTTCTCAGATGAAAAGAGGCTTCTGAATCCGCCGGCCCCGGCCGGTACCAGCGTTGGTGCAACAGCAACATAAGACCAGTGATTGCCCCAATGAGCGCCTTCTTTGATCCATTGCCGTAACAAATCAATCTCCTTTGAAGACAAAGGTTTATGTTGATAAGGCATTCTTTCCTCCGGGTCTTTGCTGGTAAGACGGCGAATCAGCTCACTGTTATCCGGGTCGCCGGGAATGATGGCAAATTTGCCACTCTCTCCTTTAGCCAGTGCTTCTTCATGAAACAGAAGGCTATATTTTGATTCTTTTTTCACTCCGCCGTGACAGGAAATGCATTTCCTGTTGAACAGGGGTTTTATATCTGTATTATAATCTACTTTTTTGCTGCTTGTCAAACCAGTGGTAGCAATAAGAGCCACAATCAGCACTGTCAAAATAAGCAAAAGTTTCTTATACAGTTTAAAATTCATCATGGCGAACAAATGGCATTAAAGGGGAAAGATACAAAATATCGTATTTCTTTGTAAGAAGGGAAGAATTGTTTCGAACTCGCAAAACAACCCCTGGCTAAACCGTTTGAAGCGCGTCCGGATGATGCTGTATGTATGGATGGATACGCTATTTTATATTCCCTCCCACGCTCAGACCGCTGGGCACCGCATCGGGTATGGTTCGGTCAAATTTATCGTCATTCAGTGTATTAAGAAACTCTATGATACGCGGTATGTTTTTAAATTCTACTTTGATCTTAACAGCCAGGGAATCTAATTGCTCTCTGGGTACGTGCCGGTTGGGTAAAGGCTTGCCACTCAGTTCTTCGTAAAAGGTCATTACCTGATCCAGGGTTTTTAATTTGCCGCTGTGCATATAAGGCGCCGTGTAACGCAAATTACGTAGTGTTGGCGTGCGGTATGCAAAGGTGTTATTAAATCCGGAGTCCAGGAAGCCTAATTTCTCTTCATTTTCTGCCGCGCCCAATACATGCAATTTAAAATCGGACAGCATGGGCCCATTGTGGCAGAGGGCGCATCCCGATTCGATAAACAATTGCATCCCTTCTTTTTCGGAAGCCGTAAGCGCATTAGCGTCTCCACGCATAAATTCATCAAACCGCGAATTGTTGGCTACCAGGGTACGTTCAAAGCTGGCAATAGCCTTTGCCATATTCATTTCTGTTACCGGATCTTCATCTTCGCTAAAGGCGGCTTTAAACAGTTTTCGATATTCAGGTATTGCCTTCAGTCTTTTTACCACAACGGGCAACATTTCGTGTTCTTCTATTTGCCGGCCACGCATTTCCTCCAATTGTTTGATGGGCTGCAAAGATTGAAGTTCTAAACTTTTTACCCGTATATCCCAGAACATGGGGGCGCCTTCGGGAACATAATCTCCTTTTTCATTGATTCCGTTGAAGGCAGTATTTATCAGGGATGGTGCGTTTCTTTTAGAGAACGGAATATCGTTGGTGGCATTAAACCGCCGTTTTGAGCCGAAGCCTGTTCCATTAACACCGATAGGGAGTTCCAGCATATCCGAATATCCGAATTCCGGATGATGACAGGTTGCACATGCTACATCTTTATTACCGGAAAGGATCGGGTCAAAGAAAAGCAGACGACCCAGTTTCACCTTTTCATCTGTGGATGGATTATAGCCGGGAGATTTATATACCGGAGGTAAGGCGGCAATGGTTCCCAGATCTGCGGGTTTTTCCTGTCTGGTTGCGGTTCGTTTCTTTTTCCGATTGTCCTGTTCCTGACAGGCTTGTATTAAAAAAACACATAAAGCAATAGAGAGAATAAGGGTTAAAATAACGGTCCGGCGCACAATCATGATCGGTTTAATTATAAAAAATAGGTTTAGAATGAGTAATAAAGCTACTTAAAAAAGAGTAAATGCTACAAAACAAAGGTGATGGCTAGAACTTGCAGCGTCCAATTCAGGCGCCAGGACATAGCATAGAGAAGCCGCGTAGAAACGAAGAAGAATTCAACTTATATCCTTGAAAAAAATCAATAGACTCATAATATCTATTAACCGCCTGATTGCTGCTCCCGACATTCCTGTCTTCTTAATATTCAGTCCCATTTCGTAGCTTTGCCGCTTCCTTTACTTTGATATCAATTTATACATGGAAATAACAGTAGAAACCGCCAAAAAACTTGGGCTTCTTCCGGAAGAATTTGAGATGATTAAATCCATTCTCGGACGAACTCCCAATTTTAATGAATTGAGCGCCTACTCCGTGATGTGGAGTGAGCATTGCAGCTATAAAAATTCTATAAAATGGTTGAAAACACTACCACGGGAAGGTGGAAAACTGCTGGTTAAGGCGGGAGAAGAAAATGCCGGACTTGCCGATATCGGCGACGGCTGGGGAGTGGTGTTTAAGATTGAAAGTCATAATCATCCTTCAGCTATAGAGCCTTTTCAGGGTGCAGCAACGGGGGTGGGTGGTATACATCGTGATATTTTTACCATGGGGGCACGTCCTGTTGCAGCATTAAATTCTCTTCGGTTTGGGAATTTAGAAGAAGAAAAAACCCAGCATTTAGTAAATGGTGTGGTTCAGGGTATCGGGCATTATGGCAACTGTTTTGGTGTTCCAACCGTTGGAGGTGAAGTTTATTTTGAGGAATGCTATCATACTAATCCCCTGGTGAATGCAATGAGTGTGGGTGTGGTAAAGGCAGGTCAAACGGTGAGCGCGACGGCGGAAGGAGAGGGGAATCCGGTATTTATTGTGGGCTCGGCTACCGGTAAAGACGGTATCGGTGGAGCAGCTTTTGCTTCGGCAGATATAACAGAGAGCAGCGTAGAAGATCTGCCTGCTGTGCAGGTTGGCGATCCCTTTCAGGAAAAGAAATTATTAGAGGCCTGCCTGGAGCTTATACCTACTGGCGCCTTAGTGGGGATGCAGGATATGGGAGCGGCAGGAATCATCTGTTCAACGGCTGAAACCAGTGCCAAAGGCGGTGTGGGGATGCGAATTGATTTGGATAAAGTGCCAACCCGGCAACACAATATGAAGGTGTGGGAACTGTTATTGAGTGAAAGTCAGGAACGGATGCTGCTGATTGTGAAAAAAGGAAGGGAGGAAGAGGCATACCGGATCTTTGAAAAATGGGATTTACCCTGCTCTCAGATTGGCGAAGTAACTACCGATGGCATGCTGCGCTTTTATATGCAGGGCGAACTGGAGGCGGAAGTGCCGGCAGAAAGCCTCGTTTTAGGTGGAGGCGCCCCGGTTTATGAAAGAGAATATAGAGAACCGGCATATTTGAAAAAGGTAAAATTTTTTGACTCTTCCACCATACCTGTTCCCGGCGATTTGAAAGCTGTTGCTGAGAAAATAATTACAATCCCTAATATAGCCTCTAAGCGTTGGATTTATACACAATATGACAGTATGGTGGGTACGGCTAATACAGCTACCAATGCACCCAGTGACGCTCCGATAGTAAAGGTAAAGGGAACAACCAAGGGATTGGCCGTAACTACAGATTGCAACAGTCGCTATGCTTTTGCAGACCCCTATATAGGTTGTATGATAGCGGTAAGCGAGGCGGCAAGGAATATTGTGTGCAGTGGTGGTACGCCCCTGGGGGTTACGAACTGCCTTAACTTCGGCAATCCTTATGATCCTGAGGTGTATTACCAGTTTGTATATGCCATTAAAGGCATGAGTGAAGCCTGCATAAAATTTGACACTCCGGTAACCGGCGGTAATGTGAGTTTTTATAACCAACATCCTAAAGGAGCAATTTACCCAACGCCTACCATTGGAATGGTTGGTTTATTGGACAATTTAGACAGCAAGATGACTTTGGATTTCAAGGAACCGGGGGATATAATTTATCTGGTAGGACAAAGCCGTGATGATATCAACTCTTCAGAATATCTGCACAAATTACATAGTGTGGAATTCTCTCCTGTCCCTCATTTCGACCTCGAAGAGGAATTTCGTTTGCAACAGGCGGTCAGCGCTTTGATAAAAAAACGGCTTATTGCCTCTGCTCATGATGTGAGCGAAGGCGGTTTGTTTGTTGCTCTCTGTGAGAGCGGGTTTAACCGAAACCTTGGTTTTCAGGTAAACGATAATTCTAAAACCCGCGCGGATGCATTCTGGTTTGGAGAGTCCCAGAGCAGAGTAGTCGTTTCTGTTAGTTCTGAAAAAGCCGAAAAGATGGAAGCATTGCTGCGTACGGAAGGGGTGCCTTTTGAAAAGTTGGGACAGGTAACAAAAGGTGAAGTGATAGCAAACGGGCAGGATTGGGGAGGAATTAATACCTGGAAAGAAAAATATGATACCACTATAGAAAAATACTTGCATCATGAAGAAGCATTGGCTTAGTTTTGGCGTCTTCCTGTTACTGGCAGGGAGTTGGGCTTGCAAGTCATCATCCGACAGAGAAGATGCTGCAGCAGAAAATGATCTGTCAACTGCTATAGTTCATTTGCAACAGGCGGTAAAGATGAATCCCGATTCCGCAGGACTTCGCTATCTTTTGATGGATCGCTTGTTGCAGAACAGGCAATTGAAGGAAGCGTTGTTGGAAAATGACACTCTTTTGTACCTGGATTCTTCAAATGCAGGTTTATGGTATAAAAGAGGGATAATAGAATTGCAGGGAGGAGATACCGTTTCGGGGATGGTTTCATTAAAAAGAGCACTGCAGGATGCCCCTGTTTTTAGTGAAGCCTTATTGGAATTGGCTGCTGTGTATGCCAACCGCTCCGATTCGGAAGCGATAAAAGTTGGTGACCAGATTATCAATAGTACGGAAGACGTTAGAACTGCATCGCAAGCCAGGTTTATTAAGGGCTTATATTATTCCAATATTAATGATAAAAAAAAGGCGGAAAAACAGTTTGACGATTGTATCAAAAACGATTATACTTTCCTCGATGCCTATATTGAAAAAGGATTATTATTATACGATCAAAAGCAATATACCGAAGCTTTACAGGTTTTTGGCAGAGCCATTCAGGTAAGCCATACTTTTGCGGAAGCCTATTACCAGACGGGCAGGTGTATGGAAGCGTTGGGAAATAAGGATGAAGCAAAGCTGAATTATCAGAAAGCGCTGGGGCTGGATAAAGATTTTAGGGCAGCAAAAGAAGCGCTGAAAAAAATGTCATAAAATCTGCGTAATATTCTATATTACCCGGAGTTTACCTTTAGAATGGCTTGCGATATTTAAAGTTGCCATTCTTCTTTTATTCTTTTCTTCTAAACCGTACAGTACCGTTCGACTTTTCTGTGGAAGTTATATAGACTTCATGGCGTTTCCCTGCCACAGTAACGACCATTAGCGCTGTATTGGGGGGTATGGTTCCGAGGTTATCGGCATACATTACCAGTTCGTTCTCCTCGCGGGTAGTATCGAACTTTATTTTAAGGGTTAATGGTTTGTCTGTTAATCCCTGTTTAGATAACAAGAGTTTATCATTATAAAAAACCGAGATAGTATCCCCATCAATTTCCCCGTTATCGTAAAAATCTACTTTGATCTCTTCATGGATGGGGAGGTCAATAACTTTTAAAATATTTTTACTTCTTTTCGTGTAACCGGAGACGATAGGTGAAGGCACCTCCGGTAAAGCGGATTTATCTGTTCCTGCTATTTTTTGCGGTTTACTGCTGATGTTCTCATCCGTTGTAGGTGGTTGTGTTTTAGGCTTGGCAGGAGTAGATTTTGCAACTGGTGTCTGCCTTTGCCTTGGTTCGTTGGAAGTGATTCCCTGGCTGTTTTTAGGTGCCGGAGTAGACTTCGGTGAGGAGGTTGTTTTTTTTGCGGCCGGTGGCGGCGCAGTCCGTGTCAGGCTCTTTCTTTCCAATTCAGTGCTGCCTACTCCGCAACCATCAGGACGATAGCCTCTCCATCGCCCTACCAGTTTTTCTGAGTTGCCTTGTTTCAGATAAGTGAGGATATGGGTTTGCAAACAATCGCCCCAATTGCCGGGGGTATTGCCTTTAATTCTTTCTTCTTCATTTACTATAACAGATTTGCTGGCCGCCTCATAGTTGCCTTCTAATCTGCATATTACATAGTATCTCTTTTCGGGGTAGTTAAAATATGAATAGGAGTATCCCGTTACCTTATCGCCATCAATAGACAGTTCTAAAATATATTCAGTGTCTCCTTCACCCGCTACAATATTATTGGCCGAATTAAAAGTGCCGTGCCACTGTCCGTTGAGGTTCTGGCTTATTCCCTGGTAGGTACAAAATAAAAGAAACAGCAGAAACCAAACTTTCATAGAGCAAAAATAGTCTTAATACTAAGGAATAACCCCTATGAAGTGAAATGATACGCCAATAGTTCGTTAAATTTGCTCTCTTTTTTAGGAACAGGAGGAATAATTATGATGAAAATTTCTTTTCCAGACGGCGCCGTACGGGAATACCAGCCGGGAACTTCAGCAATGGATATTGCAAAATCAATCAGTCAGGGACTGGCAAAAAAAGTGCTTGCAGCTTCTGTTAACGGACAGGTATGGGATGCCGTCCGTCCCATTTATAACGATAGCACGTTAAAGTTACTTACCTGGGATGAGGCAGAAGGGAAATCTACTTTTTGGCATTCTTCTGCTCATTTAATGGCGGAGGCTGTGGAATCTCAGTTTCCGGGAGTAAAGTTTTGGGTGGGTCCTCCGGTAGAAAACGGGTTTTATTACGATATGGATTTGGGCAACAGAAAACTGAGTGAGGAAGATCTGATTGCTATTGAAAAAAAGATGAACGAGTTAGCTAAACAGAACAATCCTTATATCCGAAAGGAGATAACCAAGGCCGAGGCTGTAAAATACTTTGAAGATAAGGGGGATGAATATAAACTTGATTTACTGCAGAATCTTGATGACGGCAGCATTACTTTTTACACACAGGGTGCTTTTACAGATTTGTGTCGTGGTCCCCATATTCCTCAAACGGGTTTAATTAAGGCTATAAAGCTCACCAATATTGCCGGTGCATATTGGAAGGGGGATGAAAGAAACAAACAACTTACCCGCGTATATGGAATTACTTTTCCTAATCAAAAAGAATTGGATGAGTATTTGCATATGCTGGAGGAGGCGAAAAAACGGGATCACCGGAAACTGGGAAAAGAGTTGGGTATTTTTACTTTTGATGATGAAGTTGGACCGGGATTACCATTATGGATGCCGAATGGCGCTATTGTTATTGAAGAATTAGAGAAGTTAGCTAAGGATACGGAGGAGCGGGCAGGATATAAAAGAGTGGTTACCCCACATATTGCGAAAGAAAATCTCTATCTTACAAGCGGGCATCTGCCTTATTATCAGGATAGCATGTATCCCCCTATGGAATTGGACGGGGTGAAATATTATCTTAAAGCAATGAACTGTCCGCATCATCATAAAATTTTTGCGGCAGAACCCAGAAGCTATAAAGATCTGCCTTATCGTCTTGCTGAATATGGCACCTGTTATCGTTACGAACAAAGTGGCGAATTATTTGGATTAATGCGGGTACGCTGTCTGCATATGAATGACGCGCATATTTATTGCACAAGAGAACAGTTTTATGAGGAGTTCAAATCCGTCAATGAGATGTATCTTAAGTATTTTAAGATATTCGGTATTGACAAATATGTGATGCGACTTAGCCTGCACGATCCTTCCAAGCTGGGTAAGAAATATGTGGATGAACCCACTTTATGGATGGAAACCGAAGCCCTTGTGAGAGATGTGCTGGTACGCACTAAAACACCCTTTGTGGAAGTGCAGGATGAAGCAGCTTTTTATGGCCCTAAAATTGATGTGCAGATATGGAGTACAATAGGGCGAGAGTTTACGCTGGCAACCAACCAGGTGGATTTTGCGCAGGGAAGACGGTTTAAACTGGAGTTTACAACTAAAGAAAATACATCGGAAACCCCTTTGATTATTCACCGGGCGCCGCTGGGAACTCATGAACGATTCATTGGGTTTTTGCTGGAGCATTATGCAGGTAATTTTCCAGTGTGGCTGGCGCCTTTGCAGGTTAAGATTTTACCTATCAGTGATAAGTATATGGGTTATGCTGAAAATGTTTTGGAATCCTTAAAAAATGCAGATATTCGTGCGCAGATTGATGACAGACCAGAAAAGATTGGCAAAAAAATCAGGGATACGGAAATAGCAAAAGTTCCTTATATGCTGATCGTTGGGGAGAAGGAAATGAATGAATATAAGGTTTCGATAAGAAAGCACGGGCAGGGAGATTTGGGAGCAAAAGAGATTGAAGTTTTTAAAAATGAATTAACCGGGGAAATAAAGAACAGGATATAACCGTAAAAAATAAATGCAGACGAATAAAAAATTGTTTCTTTGCATCATTAATCGCAATAAAAAGTTAATTTTAATACAAATAAAAAACCATTAAAAGCTCCGAAAAAGGAGCATCACTTTAAAAAACGTAAATGGCATTTCCACCAAGACCGCATTTTTCCAGAGGTAATTTCAATCCCCGTTTCAGAAAAGAACAGCAACAGGAACACCGTACCAACCACATGATCAGAGTGCCGCAGGTAAGGCTGGTAGGCGATAATGTGGAAGCTGGCGTGTATTCAATTCAGGACGCATTACGGCTTTCTGTAGAACAGGACCTGGACCTTGTTGAAATATCTCCCAATGCGGATCCTCCCGTTTGCAAGATTATAGACTATAGTAAGTTCCTTTATGAAAAGAAGAAAAAAGAGAAGGAAATGAAAGCCAGCTCTAAGATCTCTGAAGTAAAGGAAATACGTTTTACTCCCAATACCGATGAACATGATTTTAACTTCAAAGCCAAACATGCAGAAGAATTTCTGAAGGATGGCAATAAAGTGAAAGCCTATGTACAGTTCAAAGGACGGGCCATCATGTTTAAAGAAAGGGGTGAATTGCTTCTTCTTAAATTTGCGGAACGTTTGGCTGAACTGGGTGCCCCCGAAGGCATGCCCAAGCTTGAAGGTAAACGTATGTTAATTATTTTTGCCCCCAAAAGTCAGAAAAAGAAAAAGTAGTCTCTTAATAAGCATCATCGTCTTTATTTAACAAGGATCTCAACTTAACATTTTCTTTATCTGTATGGAATAAATTTTGAATAGCTTCGTTATCTTTTCTAAGATATGATAGTGAGGCTTTTCATAATTTTTGCATGGTTTTTTATCGTGCCGGCAGGCCGTTCTTTTGCACAACAATATCGCCCTGAAAAAGTTCATAAAAAGGCTTTAAATCTATATAATCTTGGTTTAGACAAAGCCCGGAACGGAGAATATGAAGCGGCTATCCGGCTGGTTAATCAGGCCATCGGCGTGGATAAACGTTTTGTGGATGGATGGCTTACCAGGGCCGGGATATACGGAGAGATGAAGTATTACGATAGTAGTACTGCATCTTATGAACAGGCCTTTTTGCTGGATGCGGAATATACTAAAGATTACCGCCTGCCTTATGCTATAAATCTTGCAGGAGCGGGTCGTTTTGAGGCTGCACTTGAAGCAGTAAATAGTTTTCTTTCTATTGAAGAAATTAATGACCTGAGCCGAAAGGCGGGAGAATACAGAAAACGCTCTTTTTCGTTTGCAGTAGACTACCAAAATCATCATCAAATCCAAAATTATGTCTTTTCGCCTTTAAATGCCGGCGACAGCATCAATACCCGCGATTTGGAATATTATCCCTCCGTTACTATTGACGGTAATACCCTGGTATTTACCAGAAGAGTGGGTGGACATAATGAAGATTTTTTCGTCAGCTACCGAAAAGACAGCAATCAGATAACAGAGAGTGGATGGACAAAGGCCAGAGGAATAGATGGGGATATCAATAGCAATTTTAATGAAGGAGCGCAGAATATTTCGCAGGACGGGGAATGGCTCGTTTTTACCGGATGTAATTTTCCTGAAGGGTTAGGGAGTTGCGACTTGTTTTTTTCAACCCTTACTCCAAAGGGCTGGAGCAGCCCTGAAAACCTGGGGGAACCGGTAAATAGTGAATTCTGGGAATCATCACCCTGCCTTTCACCGGATAAACGTGAATTGTATTTTTCCAGCAATCGCCCTGGTGGTTATGGCGGAAAAGACATCTATGTCTCCCGGCGTATGCCCAATGGACATTGGGGAAATCCCGAGAATCTGGGTCCTGAAATTAATACGTCAGGTGATGAAAGTTGTCCTTTTGTTCATGCCGATAATCAAACCCTGTATTTCACCTCCAATGGATTAACCGGCTATGGGGGAGACGATTTGTTTCTGGCCCGAAAGCAGCCAAATGGGAAGTGGGATGAGATTGAGAACTTAGGATATCCTATAAATACAATAGAAAACGAAGGCAGTATGATTGTTGCTGCCGATGGTAAAACAGCCTATTATGCAAGTGACCGGGCAGACACACGAGGCGGACTGGATATTTATACTTTTGAATTGAGGGAAGATATACGGCCGCACAAGACCTTATGGGTACAGGGACGAATATATGATCGCAACAGCAGGGAGGGCCTGCCATCGGCTGTAGAATTAATTGAGATAAAGACCGGTCAGACGCTGATGAAAGTGCAAACCAATGAAAACGGAGAGTATCTTATCACCCTGCCATTGGGAAAAGATTATGCTTTTAACGTAAACCGAAAAGGATATTTATTTTTTTCGGAGAGTTTCCCTTTCAGTCAAAAAGTGGCTGATTCAACCTATACTATAGATATAGCATTACAACCCATTCAAACGAATGCCTCTGTGGTGTTAAAAAATATTTTTTTTGACGTCAATCAGTTTCAGCTACAACCCGCTTCTGTTACAGAGTTGAATCGTGTGGTTTCCTTATTGAACGATAACCCTGAGATTTCGGTTATGATCAGTGGACATACTGACAATACGGGTAATGCAGACGAAAATTTGAAACTCTCTGAAAATCGTGCTAAAGCAGTAGTGGATTATCTTATTGATCATAAAATTGATGCAGCCCGTTTGAAATATAAAGGGTTTGGCGCCTCTATGCCGATAGGTGATAACCATACTGAAAAGGGGAGAGCGGCAAACCGCAGAACAGAAATGACTGTCTTGACGAAATAGGAAGGAAGTTCTATTGCTGTGTTTTGAACTTCTTTGCTTCAAATTTTGTTCTTCAATAATCTTTTACCCCTACCTTAGTAATCAGAAATAATAATATGAAGATAGCATTTCATGGCGCTGCCCGTACGGTTACAGGTTCTAAACATTTAATCACGTTAAAAAACGGAAAAAAGATACTTCTTGATTGCGGCATGTTTCAGGGGTTGGGAAGTGAAACGGATGTATTAAACAGAGATTGGGGATTTGAACCGACGGATATTGACTTTCTGATCGTGTCACACGCCCATGTTGACCACACGGGTCTGATACCCAAATTGGTGAAGGACGGTTTTAAAGGAAAGATTTTATGCACCCCGGCTACCCTCGACCTTACCCGGGTATTGCTGGAGGATTCTGCCGAAATTCAGGAAGATGACGTCAGGTATATTAACAAACGGAGAGCAGCATCCGGACAAGGATATCTGGAGCCGTTATATACCCTGGAAGATGCCCGGAAAACATTTGATTTTTTTAAGACAGTGGATTATGGCGACTGGTATGTTGTTGATGAAGGGGTTGAATTGCTGTACACGGATGTTGGTCATATTATTGGAAGTGCGGCAGTGCATTTAAGAATCACTGAAAATGGAAGAACCACCCGTTTAACCTTTAGCGGAGATGTGGGTCGTTACCGGGATGTTATTCTTCGGTCGCCACAAAATTTTCCACAGGCCGATTATATCATTTTGGAATCAACTTATGGAAATAGTCTTCACGATCAACACTCCACCACCCCAGATCAAATTTTGCATTGGATTGAAAAAGCCTGCTTTCAGAAAAAAGGAAAATTAGTGGTACCGGCATTCAGTGTAGGACGAACTCAGGAAATACTGTTTGCTCTTAATCAATTGGAGCTTGAAAGAAGGTTGCCGCAACTGGATTACTTTGTTGATAGTCCGTTGAGTGTGAAAGCAACGGAGATCATCAAAAGATATCCTCAGTATTTCAATAATTCTATCCAGCGGATATTAAAAACAGATAACGATCCGTTTGGTTTTAACGGGCTGAAATTTATTAAATCAGTTGAGGATTCAAAACGGCTCAATTTCAGGAATGAGCCTTGCGTAATCATTTCCGCCAGTGGAATGGCCGAGGGAGGAAGAGTAAAGCATCATATCAGCAATACTATTGAAAACAGCAGAAACACCATTTTATTTACCGGCTATTGTGAACCCCATTCCTTAGGCGGCAGGTTATTGTCCGGCGCAAAAGAAGCCAGTATTTATGGGGTGATGCACGAAGTGAATGCGGAGATTGGATCCATAAGAAGTATGAGTGCACATGGTGATTATGAAGATCTCTCACAATTTCTGGCCTGCCAGAATCCAAGGGAAATAAAAACGCTGTTTCTGGTTCATGGTGAATATGATGTTCAACAGGATTTCAAAAACCGTTTGTTAAAAAAAGGTTTTATGGATGTAAATATACCCGAACGGCATTTTGAATTAGGATTAGGATAATCTCTCTTTTTTAGTTTTTGTACCTTTGTTCTCTTTCTGTCATTATGGCTGCATTCAAAAACAGCATTATTTTTGTCAGAAATACCTGAAAAAAGGCAATAATAACAATATTTAATAAATCCAGAATATGTTGCAATTTATCTCTAAAGTATTTGGAGGAAAAAAGTCAGAAAAAGATATTAAGAATATTTTACACTATGTTGAAGAGATCAATGGATATTTTTCATCTTATGCTTCTTTATCCAATGATGAACTAAGAAACAAAACAGTAGAATTTAAGCTCCGCATTAAACAACATACTTTACCTGTTGATAATGAAATGGCCGACCTTAAACAAAAGGCGGAAGATTTACCTTTTACTGAAATAATGCAAAAGGACGAATTATACCAGCAGATTGATAAGTTAGAGAAGCAACGGGATGAAAAAATTGAAGAGGCTCTTAATGAAATTCTTCCGGAGGCCTTTGCTGTGGTTAAGGAAACGGCCCGCCGGTTTTCTGAAAATGAGGAACTGGAAGCTACCGCTACCGAACTCGACAGGGATTTAAGTGTAAAGAGAACCCATATTATAATTGATGGCGACAAGGTGAGATACAAAAGCAGTTGGATGGCGGGAGGTAATATGATTACATGGAATATGGTACATTATGATGTACAGTTGCTGGGAGGAGTCGTCCTGCATCAGGGAAAAATTGCTGAGATGGCTACCGGGGAAGGGAAAACCCTGGTGTCTACGCTGCCGGCTTACCTTAATGCCCTGGCAGACCTCGGAGTCAATATCGTTACGGTCAACGATTATTTGGCTAAACGTGACTCGGAGTGGAATGGTACCATTTATGAATTTCTTGGTCTTACCGTGGATTGCATTGATCGTCATTACCCTAATAGTCCCGAAAGGCGTAAGGCTTATCAGGCCAGTATAACCTACGGAACTAATAATGAGTTTGGCTTTGATTATCTGCGCGATAATATGGTGCATAGCCCCGAAGAAAAGGTGCAGCGCAAACATCACTATGCCATGGTGGATGAAGTGGATAGCGTATTGATAGATGATGCCCGTACCCCTTTAATCATCTCCGGCCCTATACCCAAGGGGGGAGAGGATCAGCAATATATTCAGTTGAAGCCCCGCGTGAATCAATTAGTGGAAGCTCAGAAGCAGGTGGTAAACAAGGCATTGATTGATGCCAAAAGACTGATTGCCGAAGGGAAGGACGATGCAAAAGAAGGTGGACTGGCATTGCTTCGTGCCTTTCGCGGATTACCTAAAAATACAGCCTTAATTAAATACCTCAGTGAGCCGGGTATAAGGGTGAAGCTGCAGAAAGTGGAGAGCTTCTACCTCGCGGAACAGGAAAAGAATATGCCTTTTGTAGATGAGGAATTGTATTTCAGAATTGATGAAAAAAACAATCAGGTTGATCTTACGGATAAGGGTTTGCAATACATTACGAAGGGGGGTGAAGATCCAAACTTTTTCATCCTTCCTGATTTAAGCATCCAGTTATCTGATGTTGAAAAAGGCACAGATGAACCCGAGGTTAAATTAAAACGTAAAGAAGAAATCCTGAATGATTATGCGCTTAAAGCAGAACGGATTCACTCTGTACAGCAGTTACTGAAGGCATATACTTTATTTGAAAAAGATATCGAATACATCGTAGTAGATGGACAGGTGAAAATTGTTGATGAACAAACCGGGCGTATAATGGAAGGACGGCGGTACAGTGATGGACTACATCAGGCTTTGGAAGCAAAAGAAAATGTAAAAGTAGAAGCGGCTACCCAAACCTATGCCACCATCACTCTGCAAAATTTCTTCCGTATGTACCATAAGCTGGCAGGGATGACAGGTACTGCAGAGACAGAGGCGGGAGAATTCTGGTCCATTTATAAATTGGACGTGGTATCGGTACCAACGAATATTCCGGTAATTAGAAAAGATGAACAGGACCTGGTGTACAAAACCAAACGAGAGAAGTACAGAGCGGTAATCGAAGAGATTGAAAAGTTACGAAACAGCGGACGTCCTTCACTGGTAGGTACCACCTCGGTGGAAGTGAGTGAATTACTGAGCAAGATGCTTCAGGCAAGAAAGATTCCTCATAATGTATTAAATGCTAAACAACACGCACGGGAAGCGCAGGTAATATTAGAAGCAGGCTTAGGCGGCTCCGTTACTATTGCCACCAATATGGCAGGACGCGGTACCGATATCAAATTAGGACCCGGAGTAAGAGAAGCGGGAGGATTGGCTATCATTGGCACCGAGAGGCATGAATCGCGGCGGGTAGACCGGCAGTTGCGCGGTCGTGCCGGAAGGCAGGGAGACCCTGGGACTTCGCAGTTTTATGTTTCTCTTGAAGATGATTTGATGCGGATGTTTGGGAGCGAGCGTATTGCTTCTTTGATGGATAGAATGGGGTATAAAGAAGGAGAAGTGATTCAGCACAGTATGATTACCAAGAGTATAGAACGGGCTCAAAAGAAAGTGGAGGAAAATAACTTTGGTATCCGTAAAAGGCTGCTTGAATATGATGATGTGATGAACAAGCAGCGCAATGTGGTATATACCAAACGTGAACATGCTTTGTTTGGTGACCGTCTGGCGCTTGATCTGGATAATGCGTTTTACAATGTGGCCGAAGGATTGATCAATTCATTTCGGGAACAGGAAGATTATGACGGATTTAAACTGGCAGCTATTATTCATTTCGGAATAGATACTGCTATTTCTCACGACGAATTTATTAAGGGTGACGTTACCAAAATAGCAGATCGGTTTTATACAGAAGCTATTAATCGCTATAATAACCGGAAAGAAAATCTTACCATCCAGGCTATGCCGGTATTCCAGAATATCAAGTTGCTCCAGGGGAATCATATAGAAAATGTGGTAGTGCCTTTTTCGGATGGAAAGAAAAGCATACAGGTGCTCGCCAATATGAAAAAGACCTTAGAATCGAAAGGTCATGAACTGGCAAATGCAATGGAAAAGACTATAGCGCTGGCGGTTATTGATGATGCCTGGAAAGAACACCTAAGGGCAATGGATGATTTGAAGCACAGTGTACAAACAGCAGTTTATGAACAAAAAGATCCTCTGGTAATATACAAAACCTCTGCCTTTGAAATGTTTCGTAATATGGACGGAGAGGTAAACAGAGATATTGTTTCCTTCCTCAGCCATGCAGCCATACCGGTAGAGCAGAATGCCAGTCAGATCAGAGAAGGCAGGGAACAAAAAACGGATATGAGTAAAATGAGAGTTAATAAGGAAGATATTGATTCAAAAGGCCAGGATTATGCAGCGAATGAAAACGATTATTTTGATCCTTCAGATACGATGGTAAAACGGGAGCCGGTTAAAGTAGGCCCTAAGATTGGCCGGAACGATCCCTGTCCCTGCGGTAGTGGTAAGAAGTACAAGCATTGTCATGGCCGGGAAGCGTAGAAACAGGTTAGGAAGCGGAGCAGGATGAAGTTTTCCCACACCGGGGAATGCGTATATTTAAAGTTCCTCCCGATAAAAGTGTAAAAGAAAAAATAAACGGATGAAAAATATTCAATGTTTATTGACCCTCTTAATCGTTGTTTCAGGTGTGGCAGCACAGGATACAACAAATATGAATTTTCAGCATATTGTTGTGTCAGCAGATGCCAGATTGGATTTGCTCGTGAAGAAAAGCAAAGAAATCAATGAAGAGGTCTATTTCAACACCCTTAGAACCCTGCAAGGCTTTCGGGTGCAGGTCATCACTACCAATGACCGAAATAAAGCCATTACTGTTAAAACCCGCCTATTGAGCGATTTTCCAGAGGAGAGTACCTATCTTTTGTATCATTCTCCCTATTTTAAGGTTCAATTAGGAAATTTTTTATCGAGAGAAGAGGCCGGGGATTTATTGGAAGATGTAAAGAGAATTTATCCTGCGGGTGTATTTATTGTGCCGTCTAAAGTTGAGATAAAGCCGCCGAAAGATGGAGAGATAGTGCTGGAGGCCCTGGTTAGGTAATCGGTTATTGTATAGAAACAATTTCTGAAGTACCTGCTTCACTCATGGTTTTTATAATCCCAAACTCTGGTGCAAACCATTCGGTTACTTCATAATTAACGGGGATGTTAATGGGTCCGGTTTGAATATTTAATTTTACCTGATAGGTTATGGGAATACAATTCCATACTCCTGCCGGCGTAGTTACGTTTTCGGAGGGCTTAACTTTTCTGTTAAGGATCTCCATCTTCAAGATTTGTTTTATGCCGTTATTGTCAATTTCTAACCTAAAGAAACCATCTTTGAGTACACTTTTCGTATTGAGATTTGGGGGATATTCCAGAAATGCTTCTTTTACTTTGGCATGAGCCTGGTTGAATTGTTCGAGTTGCTGATGGGGCAGAAACAGATTCATATCCATCATCAATAATCCACCGTTGCATTTTATTTTACTTGTTCCATGATGAATCACTTTGCCGTCTTTGTCTGACAGGCTGGTATGGATAACAGCAGAAATACCGTTGCCTTTTAAACTTCTTGCGGCTGTTGTGTAGATGATTTTTCCATTGGAAAAGCCTCTGTTATTTTGCAGATTAATAGTAATGGTTTTATTATTCTGCAGGAGATAAAAAGAACTGCAAGTCTGGGTCTTTCCTATACCGCAGGTGCAGATCAGAAAAAGAAAAACTAAATTTTTTTTTACAAAAGACGAATACTCCATTCAGGGAAGATAGAAAATTTTTTGTTACAGAACAATATATGAAGATGAAGTACTATACAACAAGCTGCAGTGAATTAAGCAGTCCTGGTATTTTTGGCAAATAGATTACTGAGAAATTTTTTCCAAACAGCAAAACTTTTTCTGGTATCTTTTCTGGCTCCCAATTGCATTGCAGCGCCAATAGCCTTTCTTGCAATGTTGCTGCCACGATTTAGCAAATGACCTCCTGCGAAACTTAGCCCCATTTGAATTACCGAATACAAAATGCTGCTTTTCAGATCCGAATCCGAAATGATATGTTGTATTGTACTTTTAAAAAGGTTATAAGGTTTTAAACTTTCGTAAGTGCTTTCCATCCGCAACTTTAACGTTTCTTCCATCTCTGCAGACCGGACTTCCAATTCCCTGATCCGGGCTTTTAGTTCCTCCGTGTTTTTAGGGTTGTTCATTTCAATAGTTTATCAATAAAAGTATTGTTGAGTGGGGTCTTTATCATACTATTTCTGGCTAAGAATATAATTAAGCCCAGCAGGAGATAAAAACCCGCAACGGCAAAAAAACCATAGAATGCAGCGCCCAGCCATTGCCCTATCAATAAGGCTATGCCGATATTTAATGCCACCACACCCATCAGCAAAATAATAAAAATCAGGAGTTGCGAAATCAAAGAAGAGATGATATCTGTTGCCTTTTCTATTGCTCTTAATTTCCATAATTCTGCTTTTGTTTCCATATAACGCCTGAACTCATCTATAAGCGTGGCAACATTTTCAGAAGCTGTTTCTTTCATTTGTAAACCTTTTTTCTGTTAGTGATGCATAAGACCTTTCTTCAATGATAATCTGTTCTTTTGTGAAACTTATCCTTATGAATTTTTACCGGACGGATTGAAAATATTGGCTTTCCCTTTTTCCACCATTTCTTCCACATCCTCTTTAGCGTCCTGGTATTTATCTTTTAGGTTATCCACGAAATTGTTAAAAGAATCCTTTAACTGATCGCCCAGATCAGAAGTGCCTTCTTTAATTTTTTTTCTCGTCTCTGAACCTTTATCGGGTGCAAACAGGATCCCTGCAATGGCGCCAATAGCTGCTCCGGCTAACAATCCAAGCAATACTTTAGAATCTACTTTCATAATATTCTTTTTAAATTTTAGAGATGTAGAATTTTATTGTTCGTTATATTAATCATTATAATTTCTTAATGTATTACCATTGAAATCCCAATAGCTATAAAATTACCAATTATAAATAAGTAAAATGTATGGATACTTATTTTTCAGAAAACTTTATCAGTATTTTCTTTTTGGAGTTTTCGTTTTAAACGACCAGGTTAAATTAAAGGATGCTACTAATTCTCCAACTTCATTGGTACCCATTGAATGGATAGTAATTACGTTGCTCCCGTTGGTGGCAATCGCTTCTTCAATGGCATCCCGTAATGCTATCCCGTCCCGGCAAATGAAGGAAGTGATGCCGGTTGCTTTTTTTAAATATTCTCCGGTTATTTCAGTCAATAGCATAGAAACCTTTGGCTCCCGGCCATAGGTGTTAGCCATTGCCAGAGCCCCGGTACTCATTTCTGCAGCCATAGCGAGACATGCAAAATAAGTGGACCTGAATGGATTTTTTGTAAGCCATGTAAAGGGTACAGTTACCACGCACTTTTCATCAGTAAGGGTTTTTATTCTTATCCCACAAAAAAAGGCGACAGGCAGTTGAGTTAGCAGAAACCACCTCATTCTAAAAGGACGAGTGGCTATATCTTTAAATGATTTCATATGGCCCGGTTTGAGTAAAGAATAATAATTTGGACAGTGGATCAGGGTTTTTGTTTGCTGATTTCTACTGTGCAGACAGCCAATTGATTATTTGTTGCCGGGCCTTCAAATTTGATGACACCGGAGTTCGTACTTTCGAAACGTATCTGTGGAGCAATTTGTGACTGAAGAGTATGGTTTACTCTGTAGATAAAGTCTGTTTGCGATTGCCGGCTGATTTCCTGGTTTATTTTATACCAGTCCAGCGGTTGTTTACTCACCACAATAGCTATAATATCTTTGTTGCCTATACTGTCCGGTGTCATACTCTTATCCTTTGGAAACAACCTGTATCCTGTAATGCCACAAAAAGGAGAATATTTGGTTGCGGAGGGATTTGAAGATTCAGGATAGGGAAATAAGGTGTAGCAGGTTCCATCCACTTCCTTACCAAAGATATAAGTATAACACTCTGTATTATTCTTCACTTCCATTTTAAATTTCAGCCCTGGTTTAATGCGATTCAGAGTTTCAAAACGATTGCCTTCGCTAACCTTCAGAGGAATATAACCCACAGAATTGGTTTTTCCCCCATCAAATTGCACTTCTACCAGACCGATCTCACAGCCGAAGTCGGAATTGACTGTATCACCTGTTTTAGTCATAGGCTCCAAACCGTAGGCCTCTCTTACATAACGTTTAAAATCAGGGTATCGAACCCATGCAAAACCATTGTTTCCCCATTCCGGACCCCAACTGTTCATTATTAAAAAGGAGCCTCCATATTTAGTATCATCGTATCCAACCACACACTGTGCATGTCCGCCAAAACCCATCATCCCGCCATCGCCAGGTTCAGGAATCCACACATCTTTACCAATCATTGGCTGCATATAACTTTGCCCAACCATCATGCCTATAACCACAGGCGCCCCCTGAGCCAGGTTTTCCTTTACGGCGCGGATATCCAGTTGATTGGTGTTATCACCCTCTGTTAACCGGTTAAAGCCCCGCATCCTGAATTGTTCTGCTTGTTGTATCAAAGTGCCCGCAGGTTGCCTGCTGCAATCCTGATCTGTATAAGGAAATTGTTCATAAGGCAGAGAACCCTGTTTAGTCATATATTCCATTGCTCTCAGAATATAAGATCCCTGACAACCTTCTAAGCCGATTTGGTTATATAAAAAAGAGGGGCTGAATTTTATTTCCTCAGGATTTTGACCCGAACGTGAGGATTCAAGTATTGTTCTTGCTGCATAGGCGCTGCTCCAGGCAACGCAGCTGCCTTGTTCTCCCTGATTTCCAACTGAAGGTGCGTATTTTTGAAGATTGACGGCCTCGGGCAGTGGATTATTAGTATTGTCGTCAGCAAGAGCTTCATAAATACTTGCTTTCTGGAATTGTTGCGGATCAAGTATGCCACCGGTAGCGAGTTGTCCCGCCTGGCTCATTATATTTTCGCATCCACCCGGCCCTAGTAAAAAGTAGCCTCCAATACCGATAGCTGCTATAATCATTAGCCCCTTTATTCCAAACAGACGCATAAGAATGGGCAAAAGAGCGAAGAGTCCGCCACCCCCTCTCATGTTTCCTCTGTTTTGCCTTTCACCACCAGCGTCATTATACTGATCATTTTGGTTGCCGGGGTCATCGGTCATACGGATGGGCATAAATTCATGGTTTTAGAGAACTAAAATAAGAAACTTTATTGGTTTGCGCTATATGCTTTTAGCCCGCATTTAAGCCATTCTTCATACTCCCGGGCGTTCGGGGTATATCCGATGGGGTGCGTCAATAACTCCCCGGAAGAGTTTAGGATAACATATAGCGGCTGGGTGGATCTTCCGAAATTCTCCGTTTGAAATGTAGCCCATTTGTCTCCGATAGTTTCAATATCTTTTTCTTTTCCATCAGAAAAAGTGTAGGTAAACCGGTCTGCCGGAGCAAGTTTTTTTCGGTCATCTACATAAAGAGATACCAGAATGAAATTGTTATTCAGTAGTGCAGATATTTCCGGAAGGGTCCAAACCTGCTCTTCCATTTTACGACAATTTACACAAGCCCATCCTGTGAAATCAATGAGGATAGGTTTGTTTTCTTTTTCAGCCAATTGAACAGCTTCCCTGAAATTATTGGTGACATGTGCTTCCACCCCTTTCCCCTGAACATTTGTACTGCCGTAAATGCTGTAGCTCAAAGGAGGTGGAAAGCCACTCAAAAGTTTGAGGTTGGCAAAAGATGTGGAAGTAAGCCCGGGAATGAGGTAAAGAGCAAACAGAAAAGACAGGATGCCAAGCACTTTCCTCGTTGCGGAAATTTTTTGTCCTTTATAATCGTGCGGTAGCCGTAGCCAGCCGAAAAGGTATAATCCTAATCCTATAGCAACCAGTAACCATATCGCAATAAACACCTCCCTTTTCAATAAACCCCAATGTTCAACCAGGTCGGCGTTGGACAGAAATTTAAAAGCCAAAGCCAATTCTATAAAAGCCAGTATCTTTTTTACCGTATCCAGCCATCCTCCGCTCCTGGGCAACGACTTTAACCAGTTGGGGAACATAGCAAAAAGGGCAAAGGGCAGGGCCAGAGAAGTGCCAAAGCCAGCCATCCCGGTGGTAAGCGACCAGGCGCCCTCCGATGCCGTACCCACCAGCAGGGTACCTAAAATTACGCCTGTACAGGAAAAGGAAACGATAACCAGCGTAAGGGCCATAAAGAATATTCCGGTAACACTACTCAGATTACTTTTTGCGTCCGCCCTGCCGGCGATAGAAGATGGCAGAGTTATTTCGAAGTAGCCAAAAAAAGAAATAGCGAAAAAGATAAAAACAGCAAAGAAAAAAACATTCAGCCAGGCGTTGGTTGAAATGTTATTAAATATTTCAGGCTGCACATTTCCCACAATATGGAAGGGTATGCTCGCTAATACATATATGAGAAAAATAAAAAAGCCGTAAAGCAGTCCGTTTCTTATGGCCTGTTTCCTCCCTGAAGCTCTGTTGGTAAAGAAGGAAACGGTTACCGGTATCATGGGAAATACACAGGGTGTAAGCAGGGCAATGATACCCCCGATAAATCCCAATAAAAAAACCGTTAGCAGCCCCTGTCCGGATTGCGTTTCATCTCCACAAGGTGAAACAGGGTTTTTCAGATCAACGGTGGCTAGTTTTATCTGACTGGCAGAAGCCGTAGAAATTCCACCCTCAAAATGAACCGTGCGGTTATCCTCAATGGGGATAAATTCTTCGGTATTGGAAGCAAATCCGGAAAGTTCTATTTTAAGGGATTCCGGTACGCTGCTTTTGGCTTTAATTTTTTGACTCAGGGTGAAACTGCCGGAATAAACGGTCATATGTTTATTATCAAATACCGGATCTTGTATAGAAGATGCTTTCGGAGAAGCCATAAGCGCCCCCACTTTCTGAATATCTTCATCGTCCCAGTTGAGCTGCAATCCCCCCATTTCCAAATCACTGACGGAGTCGGCATAGATGTGCCAATTTTGTGCAAGGGTAGCATGAATAATCAGCGTAAAGGAACTGTCATTTTCCTTTTTGCTGTTTATTTCCCATTGCAAAGGATTTTCCTGAGCAGTACATACAATTGATAAAAGAAGAACTGGTAAAAAGAATATCTTACGTATCATGGACGATGGTAACCCTTTATAAAAAATATGCAGCAAAGGTAATGGATACTCTTCAAGACGAATTGTTATTAATGTTACCATTCCTTAAGGTGAATGCAGAACATTTCAAACGTAGAAAATATGATACTATGATTCTTCTCCATTTTCCTCCTGTTCCAGTAATTCCTCCCGGTTTTCATTCCATTCCACGATGAAGTTATTTCTGCCCTCACCGGTGATGATGCTCATATATTTCTGCTGGATCAATTCCAGCATCGAAAGAAAAAGAAAAATGGCGTGAATTCGGTTTTCACACACCTCGAAGACCTTTTCAAAGGTCACCGTTTTCTCCTGGTGTACCATGTCCAGCATATATTCCCTGCTGTTTTCCATGGTATAGTTATAATTATAAACAACATGTTGGGGTTTGTTATTCCGGTCGTGCATACGCTGCATCACCCGTTCAAAGGCCTTCATCAGCTTAAACAGGGTGATAGTTTGTATCTCAGTGCCTTCGCCGGCTTCCTGCCCTACCTGCAGCATTTCTTTTTGGATATTGCCTCTTTTTACCATTAACATGCGCTCGGCTTCCATTTCAGCCATCTTTACTGAGGCTTCCTTGAAGCGTTTGTATTCGAGCAGTTTGTCCACCAGTTCCTGTCTGGGATCAATTTCATTTCCCTGCTCGTCTAATTCCTTTCTGGGCAAAAGCATTTTTGCTTTTATGCGCATCAGGCTAGAAATAAAAAGAATAAACTCACTGCTAAGCTCAATGCTGAGTTCTTCCATACTGCGGATATAACTCAAGAAATCGTTGACGATCTTTGTAATCTGAATATCGTAAATATCCAGTTCGTCCCGCTCAATAAAAAACAACAAAAGATCAAAAGGTCCTTCGAACTGAGGCAATATAATTTGATAGGATTCTGTATTCACAACCTCTAATTTAGTTCTTAAAACGATAGGAAAGACCGATTCCCATCATTTCTTTTAACTGCATTTTGGGTCCCGCCGGATTTCCTTCTGCATCTACGGATTTTATATCGTCATCATAGATCATATCTAGCGACAGGCTTACGGTAATAAGCTTAGATACCTTCACCAACAGCATATTGGTCATATAAAGGTCTATGTTCTGCGGATTATGCAAATAGTTGGAAAAAAGATCAAGTCGTCCGGCATAGGTGGTGGTTTCACCTATATTAGTCTTGTAGTTAACAGATCCAAAAGCCCCAAACTCAGATTTAACGGTTTTTCCGGGATCTACGCCATAAGCGCCTGCACCCGATAATATTTTATCCGATACGATGGTCCATCTCCCAGTTACGGGCGACAGGGAAGCAGAAAAGTTGCTGTTGGGCTGGTAGGTTACGCCCGGTGAGATTAGCATATATGCCGGTGAAAAAAAGTTGGAAGTGAGCACTTTAGGATCACTGCCCGGATAGTTATATCCTTTTGTAAATTGTGTTCTGAGATTAAATAAAGCACTGCCATACCAGCTATCTTTGCTGAACTGATAGCCGTATTTGGAAAGAAAATCAAATCTGTCATCGGCCTTACGACTGCCTAAGCTGGTGGTATTTACAAAACCATAAGCAAGATCTAAGGTGTTGTCCCATATTTGTCTGTCTTTTTTATAGAAAGCGTAAAGATTTACCAGCGATGCTACAGACAGAGATGATTTATCGCCTCCTGCAGCCCAGTTGCTTAAGGCTCCCTGATTTATATTTACACTGAATAAGCCTCCTTTTTTCCATATTTGCGAGGAGGTGTCTTTGGTATCCTTGGTGATCTTGCGTCCCGCTTCTGCTTTCAATTGCGTTACATTTTGATCCTGGCTGTAAAGCGTGTGGGAAATAACTACTGAAAATAAGAAAGCACTCAATAAGAATTTTTTCATGGGTTTTAAAATTTGCCGCGAAAGTATTAAAAACGGATGGAATAAATAGAAAATCAATACCCGGGTGGTTTTAAAGTCCCGGGTATTACAATATTATTAACATCAACAGTTTGAAAACGATTATTTTTTTAAGGCATCTCTGATTTCCATCAACAACTGATCTGTAGATGAAGGACCTGGAGGTGGCGGGGGAGTTTCTGTTTTTTCAAAACTTTTTACCGCCTTAATAATCAGGAAAAGAATAAATGCGATAATGATAAACTTGATAACAGCCGAGAGGAAAGAACCGTATTTTACAGCGCCCCACATCAGTTGATCCAGATTTTCTGCATGTGCAGCCTGCAGTGCCGGAGTAAGTAACAGCGGGGTTATTACATCGTCTACTAATGACGAAACAATAGTTCCGAATGCACCTCCGATGATTACAGCAACAGCCAGATCAACAACATTGCCTTTGAAAGCAAAGGCCTTAAATTCCTTGAGTAAACCCATAGCATTGATTTTTTAATTGTGAAAAGTGTTTTTACCGAAATTGTTCATTTAATCATTCCGTGTAATATGTCGTTTCAATTTTGAAATAGGTTGCACGATTCATAAAGGATTCATTGCAAAAACCGGAAACCAGAATTTGCAGTTGCCACTAACCATCATTAATATTTGCTATTGATCGCTGTCGCTGCCAACCGAATATATCACCGATAGCGACATCTTTAGACCCGGCCCGTGAAACAAGTTCAAATATATTTTAAAAGAAATGATTATTTCTTTCAGTAGAAGAGTAGTTATTCACAAACAATACACTAAAGTCCGGGGATTTTGTTTCAGACGTATTTGTCTCCTGCAAATTCTATACCGCCATAATTTCCTTTTCTTTGGTAATCAGGCAGGCATCAATAGAGGCTATATATTTAGTGGTTAATTGCTGAATTTCCTTTTCTGCATCTTTTCCTTCATCTTCACTTAACCCACTTTTCTGTAGTTTTTTAATATCTTCTATAGCATCCCGGCGGATACTGCGCACCGCCACCCTGGATTGCTCACCTTCTGCATTTACCTTTTTCACCAGTTCTTTTCTTCTTTCTCCTGTTAAAGGAGGCAGGAATAAGCGTATAATGATGCCGTCATTTTGTGGATTAATACCAATATTTGCTGCAATAATACTCCGTTCAATAGGTTGCAGCATATTCTTTTCCCAGGGCTGAATAGTGATGGTTCTGGCATCCGTAACAGAGATATTACCTACCTGGTTTATGGGGGTTGGAGAACCATAATAATCAACGATCAGTCCATCAAGCATTTGGGGAGTTGCCCTGCCGGCTCTGATCTTAACGAGTTCGGACTCTAAATGAACGATGGCTTTTTTCATTCCATCTTCAGTAAGTTCTAACACTAATGATACTTCTTCCGACATATAAATAAAAACGTTGGATGTGCCGCAAAGCTAACGAATGAAGCTGAGAAAATAAATAATAGGTTAGTTCTGTTCAGCTGCCTTTGGTGCGGCTGTTAAAGGCAGGATCTGAGAGCCATTGGCAAGGTGTATAATATCGCTGGTTTCTGTTTTTACAACTACAATTATTTTAGGTTTGGTGAAATATACCAGTGCGAAAGCGCCGAAAGCAATGCTTAATAAAATCGGAATAATCAAATTTATATTAAGCGGATTGAGGAGGTAGGCTATAGTCACAAAAAGAATATTGGCCATAACTAATGAGAGACATACTGCAGTATGACTCATCCCCCGGTCTAACAAAATATGATGTATATGATTTCTATCAGGACTGAAAGGTGAACGGCGATTAAAAATCCGGATTGCAAAAACTCTTAAGGTATCAAATAATGGTATAATAAGCAGCGAAATGGCTATTGCCGGCGGAGCGTTCAATTTAAGTATGGTTCCGGGGTCATCTGCAATATTGATAAAATGGATAGCCAAAATAGCGTTAATCAAACCAATTAATAAAGATCCGGTATCACCCATGAAAATACGTGCCGGAGAACGGTTGAAAATTAAAAAAGCCAGTAAACTGCCACTCATTGCCAGTCCGAGAGTTGCATAATGTACTTCCCCCACCAGGTAAAAATAAACACCAAAAACCATTGTGGTAAATATGCCTAATCCACCGGCAAGTCCGTCAACCCCGTCTATCAGGTTAAAGGAGTTAATGATTACGATTACAGTCAAGTAGGTTAATGCCATCCCAATCATTTCCGGCATTTCATGTACGCCCAGAAAACCATGCATGCTATTGATGACGATGCCGCCCTTGTAGATTATGATAAAAGCAGCAATAGCCTGACCGATTATCTTTTTCATAGGAGTAAGAATGAGAATGTCATCCTTTAAACCCAGAAAGAAAATAACCAGCGAAGCGGCAAAAAAATATTGAAATCCGGAAGCGCTTTTTAATGGAATTGTCATCAGACACGCGATGATAAAGCCGGCAAATATGCCCAGTCCTCCGAGAGAAGGTATTGGTCTGGCATGGATCTTTCTTGCATTAGGAAGGTCATACAGTTTCTTTATTTTAGAAACATTGATAATTACCGGTATAGCAGTAAACGTAATTATAAAAGCCAATGTCATTGTCAGCAAAATGATCTCCATCCGGTCCGCTTTTTTGAGGTGCGAAAATATGACAATTATTTAGAACGCATAAATTCTATTTAAATCAATGGGGTCCTAAAAGGAAATACGTAATAGTAATATAGAACGGTTGGCACCCGGTGATAGTATTGTACACGCGTACTATATTTTTTTCTTCTGTTCCTTTATGCCCAATTCAGCAGTTTGATTTAGTTTTGACCCTTATATAAACTAAAAATTATGCCAGAATTAAAAGACATAGCTACTCAAATAAGAAGGGATATTGTAAGAATGGTACATGCCTGTCAGAGTGGACATCCCGGAGGCTCTCTGGGATGTGCTGATTTTTTGACAGTCCTTTATTTCAGGATAATGCATCACCATCCATCGTTTAATATGGATGGTAAAGGAGAAGATTTGTTTTTTCTTTCAAATGGTCATATTTCGCCGTTATTCTATGCCACTCTCGCCCGTTCGGGTTATTTTCCGGTGAGTGAACTGACTACTTTCCGGAGATTGAATTCGCGACTGCAGGGACATCCAGCCACTCATGAACATTTACCAGGGGTGCGGGTTGCTTCAGGGTCGTTGGGTCAGGGTTTAAGTGTAGCTATTGGCGCTGCATTAGCGAAAAAACTGAATAATGATGACAAGCTGGTGTTTTCCCTGCAGGGTGATGGAGAATTAGATGAAGGGCAAAACTGGGAAGCCATAATGTTTGCTGCTCACAACAAGGTGGATAATTTGATTGCAACGGTTGACTGGAATGGACAGCAAATTGACGGTCCTACCCGAAAAGTAATGGATCTTGGCGACATCGGTCATAAGTTTGAATCCTTTGGGTGGGAAGTATTATCCGTTGATGGAAATGATATGGATGATTTGATTGCTGTCTTAAATCAGGCTAAGACAAGGACTGGTAAAGGAAAACCGGTAGCTATTATGATGCGTACCATTATGGGTAAAGGAGTGGATTTTATGGAAGGACATCACGAATGGCATGGTATTGCCCCCAATGATGAACAGTTAAAAAAAGCGCTGAATCAGTTACCCGAGACTTTAGGAGATTTTTGATATGAATAGAAAAAGGTTTCTGCTATCCTCATTAACCTTAGTTGCCGGGGCTAAATTTTCTGCAGTTGCGGAGATTGGGTGCCCCGGGACTAAGCCGGTCCGATTTGGCATTGTAACAGACCTTCATTATGCCGATCGCGATCCGTTGGGAACAAGATATTATAAGCAATCGTTATCCAAATTAGCGGAATGTGTAGAATTGATGAACGAGCAAAAGGTGGACTTTCTGATAGAATTAGGCGATTTCAAAGATCAGAATGTACACCCTAATAAGGAAGAAACGTTGCATTATCTTACAACCATAGAATCTGAATTTAGAAAATTTAAGGGAGCGCAGTATCATGTATTGGGCAACCACGACATGGATTCCATTTCCAAAGAGCAGTTTCTGGGCAAAATAACGAATACCGGTTTTGCGCAAGCGAAAAGTTATTACTCCTTTAATAAAGGACCGCTTCATTTTGTCGTGCTGGATGCTAATTATACCCGTGAAGGGATAAGTTATAATTGCGGAAATTTTGACTGGAAGGATTGTCATATTCCCGAAGCGCAACTACGATGGCTGGAAGCCGATTTGAAAAAACATAGGCGACCCACGATTGTATTCGTACATCAGCAGTTGGATAGCCCGGCTTTTGAACCCAAACATCATATCTATTGTCCTGATAATGCAGACAAGGTAAGAATGATACTTGAAAAATCGGGTATAGTGATGATGGTTTTTCAGGGGCATTATCACGAAGGCAGTTTCAATACCATCAACGGTATTCCCTATTATACTTTGAAGGCTGTAATTGAAGGAGAGGGGGTTGGAAACAATAGTTATGCTATTGTGGAAGTGGGGAAGGGCAGGGAGATTAAAATCATGGGATTCAGGAAGGCAGATACGAGAAATATTTCCAGAAAAAATGTTTAACCTGGGCGTTAGTTGTTCATATCGCATCCTATTACTTTCTCATCGTCATAAATCGGTTGATAGGGAAAAGCATTTAGCGTTGTTGAATTATAAGAATATCCAAACTGCTAAAGAAGGGTTGTTGGGTGAAACCGAAATTTTGTTCAGGCTGTTGTGGGGATTTTTAATTATTCAGGGTCTGCGTGTTTTTTTGCCGCCGTTTTCATACCTTTCACAAAATATTTAAAAGTGAAAAAAGCAATCTTCTTCCTTGCAGCAACACTAACGATTGTTGCCTGCAGCAGCCAGTCTAAAGTTAAAAGCAGCAGTAAAAGCAGTGGAAAATGGATCAGTCTTTTTGATGGAAAAACCTTAAATGGCTGGAAAGAGAGTGAGGGACCTTCATTTAGCGTGGTAGATGGTAGCATAAAGGTGGCCGGTAAACGTTCTCATTTATATTATGACGGACCGGTACAAAATCACGATTTCAAAAATTTTGAACTGAAATTGAAAATTAAAACAGAACCGGGTTCTAATTCGGGCGTTTATTTCCACACTAAATTCCAGCAAAGAGGCTTCCCTGACGATGGATTTGAAGTACAGGTGAACAACTCGCATACCGACTGGAAGAGAACGGCCGGTCTGTATGATATCAAAGACACAGCAGCCACTTTTGTAAAAGATAATGAATGGTTTGAAATGTCTATTACCGTCATTGGGAAGCACGTGGTTACTAAAATTAATGGGCAAACCATTATTGACTGGACAGAGCCCGAGGGAGCAGTAGCTTCAGAGGGGCATCCGGGAAGAGTAATTTCTGACGGTACTTTTGCTCTTCAGGCCCATGATCCTAAAAGTGTGATCTATTATAAAGATATTATGGTACGACCGTTACCATAAGCGATAGGTCTCTCCCGTTCGTCACCCCCTGCTTGTCACTCCTCCACTTGCCACTCCGAAGTACCAGGTGTCACAAATTTGCTGTATTTTTCCATCTTAAAGAAACTGGAAAGCTATGCGTAAAACCATTATCTGTTGCGGAAGAATGGGCGCCGTCATCGCAGTATTATTGTATGCGATCAATTTAAATGTTAGTGGACAATCCGTAACGGGTAAAAGCCTGGCGGGACTGGAAAAAGGTTTTATCGTTCCGCCCGATTCCATCCAAACCAGCATATACTGGTACTGGATATCAGATAATATTTCAAAAGAAGGTGTTGAAAAAGACCTGGAGGCGATGAAGCGTGTAGGTATTAACCGCGCATTCATCGGCAATATAGGATTGAATGAAAATGAGACCCGTTATGGGAAGGTGAAAATCTTTACCGATGAATGGTGGGACATACTGCATGCCGCGCTCAAAAAAGCCACAGAACTCAATATAGAAATTGGCATTTTCAACAGCCCTGGCTGGAGCCAGTCGGGCGGACCCTGGATAAAACCGGAACAAGCCATGCGTTACTTGTCTTCTACCACCACCATCATAGAAGGGGGGAATAAAATACCTCAACTACTCCCTGCACCCGAGGGTTTTCAGGATGTAAAAGTGATTGCTTTTCCTGCACCTGCAGAATATGGAAGCAGGATTAATGATTTGGCTCCTGAAATAACAACCATACCGCAGCTACAAAACAGTGCAGTGTTGTTTGACATGGATACCGAAAGGGATATCCCTGTTGCGCCAGGAGAGTCACTTAGTATTGAATTAAAATGTGTCGATCCATATACCGCCAGAAACATTATAGTCTATCCCGCACATCGCAACATGAAGATAGAGGTGGAGTTGCAGACAAAACAAGATGAGGGTTATCAAACCATAAAAAAATTTACGGTGGATCGCAGCAATAATGAGTTGCATGTGGGTTGGGAGAAATATGCCCCGGTAAGTGAATCCTTTACTGCGGTAACCGCCCGTGCGTTTCGGATTATAATCACCCATCAGGCGGGGAATGCCGGTATTGCTGAAATAGTATTATCTTCTCTTCCTAACGTAGAACGTTACGTGGAAAAGACGCTGGCAAAAATGTTCCCTACTCCATTGCCCTATTGGAAGGAATACCAATGGCCACAGCAGGCGCCGGTGGACAAAAAGGAAATGGTCATTAATCCTGCTGCTGTTATAGATATTACGGCATATATGAATAAGGAAGGACAACTAAACTGGTCAGCGCCGAAAGGGAAATGGATTGTTTTGAGAACAGGTATGCTTCCCACAGGCGTAACCAATAGTCCGGCTTCCAAAGAAGGAACGGGATTAGAAGTGGATAAGATGAGCAGCAGGCATGCTGCTGCACATTTTGATGCCTATATGGGCGAAATCCTCAGGCGGATCCCGGCGGAAGACAGAAAAACCTGGAAGTTGATTGTAGAAGACAGCTACGAAACCGGCGGACAAAACTGGACAGATGATTTTATATTAGGGTTCAAAAGCCGATATGGATATGATCCTGTACCTTTTATCCCGGCTTTGTATGGCACTGTGGTAGGCAGTCAGGACCAGAGTGACCGTTTTCTTTGGGATTTGCGACGCTTTGTTGCCGATAATGTGGCTTATGAATATGTAGGTGGTTTGCGAAAAGTGAGTCATCAGCATGGGCTAAAAACCTGGCTGGAGAACTATGGTCACTGGGGCTTTCCCGGTGAGTTTTTGCAATATGGAGGTCAGTCGGATGAGATCGGCGGAGAATTTTGGAGCGAAGGCGATTTAGGGAATATTGAGAACCGTGCCGCTTCTTCCTCGGCCCATATTTACGGCAAGAGAAAAGTGTCTGCCGAATCCTTTACAGCTGCTGGGAAAACCTTTGCTCGTTATCCGGCGATGTTGAAACAGCGGGGAGACCGGTTTTTTACTGAAGGGATCAATAATACGCTGCTGCATGTGTATATACACCAACCATATGAGGACAAAATGCCTGGTGTAAACACCTGGTTTGGAACCGAATTTAATCGGTTTAATACCTGGTACGATGATATGGATATGTTTATCTCTTATCTGAAAAGATGCAACTTTTTGTTGCAACAGGGAACCTATGTAGCCGATGTGGCTTATTTTATAGGAGAAGATGCCCCGAAGATGACGGGGATTACTGATCCTCCATTACCAAAGGGATATTCGTTTGATTATATTAATGCAGAAGTTATAGAAACAAGATTATCGGTTAAGGATGGAAGATTTGTATTACCCGATGGGATGTCATATAAAATATTGGTATTGCCCAAATTGACCACGATGCGCCCCGAATTGCTCAGTAAGATTCTGGAATTGGTGCAACAAGGTGGTGTGGTATTGGGACCCCGTCCCGACCGTTCACCCAGTTTACAAAACTACGGAAAGGCAGATGAAGAAATAAAGCGAATGGCAACGCAACTCTGGGGTAACTCTGATGGAACTAACTATGGCATACACCGTGTTGGAAAGGGGATAGTGATAAATGGTATGGATATGCAGCAGGCGCTCGATTTTCTAAAGATTATCCCTGATTTAAAAACTGCCGCTGATGATCCGGTATTGTTTATTCATCGTTTTTTAGACGATGGGGAATTGTATTTTATCTCTAATCAAAGTAATAAAAGAGTGGAGATAAGCCCCTCTTTTCGGATTACCGGAAAGAAGCCGGAACAGTGGAATGCAGTAAATGGCAAAATGCGTGATCTTCCTTTGTATACTGTACAGGAGCAGTCCACCATCATTCCTTTAGTTCTTGAAGGATACGAGAGTATGTTTATTATGTTCAGAAAAGATACAAACGGAAATCAACCCAATGAACAATTAGAGAATTTTCCTTCTCCACAAACTGTATTTCTTGTGAGCACTCCCTGGAATGTACAGTTTGATCCGGCTGCCCGGGGACCTGTTCATCCGGTGGTGTTTAACCAATTGCTGGACTGGTCAACCCACCCTGAGGACAGTATTAAATACTATTCCGGTTCGGCCTGGTATACCAATACGTTCAAAGCGGGCAGGAGGAAACATGGAGAACGTATTCTGCTGAATATCGGAGAAGTAACGGCTATGGCGAAAGTAAGGATCAATGGAAAGGAAGTGGGTGGTGTATGGACGGCGCCTTATACGGTGGATATTACCGATGCTGTAAAAAAGGGCAGAAATACTCTTGAAATTAAAGTGGTGAATACCTGGGTTAACCGGCTGATAGGTGATCAGCAGGTTGCCAAAGACCAGCAGAAAACCTGGACGATAATTAATCTTTATAAGGCCGACAGCCCTTTACAGCGATCGGGATTGCTGGGTCCGGTTAAGATACAAAGCCTGCGGTATAAATAGGATGTGAAGACAGATTATACAGCAAAGGCTTTGTAAAAATCATTGGCTCATGATATTCTCCAGTTCCTCCAGGGTTTTGCCTTTGGTTTCTTTTACTCTTAACCATACAAAAAGAAATCCTGCGAAACATATCGCTGAATAAATATAAAAAGACTTGTTCTGAAGTTTTTCAAATATGACAGGAAAGGTGAAAACAAGAATAAAATAGCTTAACCACAGGCTTACCACAGCAATGGAAGTTGCCTCAGCTCTCACCTTATTAGGAAAAATTTCGGCGATCAGCACCCAGGTAACAGGAGCTAACGATAAGGCATACATGCCAATAGCCGCCAGCAAAAACCAGGAAACTGAGTTGGATTGGACCGATAGCATCTGAGCCACTATAATGTAAAGAATTGCCAATCCCGCAGCTCCGGTAAGCATTAATGGTTTTCGGCCCCAGCGGTCAACCAGCAGCATAGCAATAATGGTAAATACCAGATTTACGCCTCCAATAAAAACGGTTTGCAGCAATTGATCATCCTGAGAAGCGCCAATACTTTCAAAAATTTTAGGGGCATAATTGAATACGGTATTTATACCGCACAACTGTTGGAAGGCTGCCAGCCCGATCCCTACAACAACTGCAGGCAGAACCCCTTTTTTAAAAACGTCAGAAAAATTTGTTTTGGCAATTCCCGTCAGCGTTTCCTTAATATCATTGAAAGAGTTTATGCTGAAATCTCCTTTTCCTATTCTATTCAATACTTCTTTTGCTTTCTGATTTCTTCCTGCTTTAATCAGCCATCTGGGACTTTCCGGGAGCCACCAGGCACCCAGGAAAAACAATATGGACGGCGCCATGCCTAATCCAAACATCCAACGCCAGGCATCCTCGCCGGAATCACGTAAAGCGTAATTGATAAGATTGGTAAAGAGAATGCCCAGCACGATGGTAAGCTGATTGATAGAAACCATACGTCCACGTAAAGCTGCAGGTGAGATTTCTGCAATATACATGGGCGACAGGATGGAAGCCATACCTACGCCTATACCGGCACAAAATCGCGCAAGGATGAAAATATCACGCGTAGGGGATAAGGCCATAGCTAATGAAGAAAGGGCGAAGATTAAGGCTGACACCAATAATCCTGGTTTACGTCCTGCTCTATCTGCTAACCAGCCTCCTGACAAGCAACCCAGGATGGCGCCCAATGCAAGGCTTCCTGTTGCAAACCCTTCCCAGTAGGCGTTTAATCCAAAATATTTTTCCAAGAAAGGTAATGCTCCGGCTATTACGGCAAAGTCGAAGCCAAAGAGATAACCTCCCAGAGCAGAGACGAAAGAAATACCCAAAATATAGCGGGTGTTATAGACTTGTTTTTTATCCGTCTGGAAATTGATTTTTGTAGTGCTTGAATGCATGGTCCATTTTTATTCAGGGGTGATTCTGGCTATCCAGCCTCCTCCCGGAGCCAGGTTTATCTTTATCGTTTCTCCTGCCTTGATTTGCCGTTTTAATAATTTATAATCGCTGGCTACCGTACCTGCATTCACCCCATCCTCGATTAGTTCTACACTATATTGACCCGGGTTTAAAAAACCGGTTGATAGTTCAATGGTTCGTGCATCATCGTTTGTGATGGCACCCAGGTGCCAGGAGTTTCCTGAACGCCTGCCCAATACGGTAAATTTTCCGATCTTCCCATCTAACAATTTTGTTTCATCCCATTCCAGAGGAATTTTTACTAAAAAATCTGTGCACTCCTTTTCTTTATAATAATCGGTAGGAGATCCGGGGAGCATAGTCATGGGACTGTTTAAAATGACAAACAAAGCCATTGCATGTGCACGGGTACCCCAGCCCATCGGATAATCACCTATAATCCTGAAATCCTTTTTATTGGCATTGCGCATGGTAGCTGGAATATAATCCATGGGTCCGGTAAACATCCGGATATAAGGCAAGAGATTATGGTGTTCGGGATTGTCGTCGTAGGAAAATCCGCAGTATTCAAACTCGATCAGCGCCTCCCGGGTTAATACATTGGGATACTTCCGTCTTAAACCACTGGGCTTATAGGCGCCATGAAAATTAACCACCATCTTTTTTTCGACTGCCTTTTCAGCCACCTTCTCGTAAAATTCCACCATCTGCTGATCATCGCGATTCATGAAATCCATTTTTATCCCCCTGATACCCCAGTGTTCAAACTGATTAAATGCTGCATCCCATTGATTCTTCAACGTATTCCAAATCACCCAGAGCATCACGTCCACGCCCTTTGCTTTTGCATAGGAAGTTACTTCTTCCATATTTAAGCCGGGAACGGTATGCAGCAGATCGTTTCCGGGACTCCATCCGTCATCAAACAAAAAATACCGGAATCCATTTGCTGCACAAAAATCAATAAAATATTTGGCTGTTTCTGTATTAACGCCTGCTTTGAAATCAACCCCATAAATATTATACTTTCCCCACCAGTCAAACATCACCACTCCCGGTTTGATCCAGGAAATATCTTTCAATTTCGTTGGCGAAGCAAGCAGATATACCATGTTGTTATTAATCAGGCCATCTTCTTTGTCTGCCACCGCAAAAATGCGCCAGGGGTAAGTTCTTTTTCCCGCAACTCTTGCCATATAATCGTGGGTGGCATCTACCTTTTCATTGCTGTAGGTGCTATTGTTTTTTGTTAACGTTTTGGGGTATGGCGGATGAGTAACCGCTAAGGCCGAAGTGCCATTAGACCTTACCCACATTCCCGGATAACGATACAAATCAGATTCAGTAATCATTACAAATTTGCCATCGGGCTTTTCAATAAGGAAAGGCAGATTAACCAATTTTGCCGGATCAATTTTGTCTAAAGATTTATATTCATAAGGGTACTCGTAGGAGGAACTAAAAGAATTGTTTAATTGAAAGCGTGCAGAATCTTCATCTCCAAACTGGAGGTTCAGCGTTTCTTTTACAATGGTAAGACTGTCTTTAAAAGAAGTGGAAAACCGATAAGCCAGCCCTTCGTTAAAAAGCCGAAACATAAGGGACGGTCCGGATTTGGAGGTAATCAATAATTCATTATACTGATTCTGTATCTGTTCGCTTTTTTCTTTGATAACCGGTTTGATCCACTCATTAACTGAATTCCTATGGGTTTGTTTTACCTGTAAAGGGGCTGCTCCCGTTTCTTTGGTAATCATTCCGATATCGGATAAATTCAGTATCAGACTATTTTCTTTCAATAATTTTAGCTGGATTCCCTGTTTGTTGTTTTCAATTTCTGCGGATAGCTTCTTGTCTGGAGACTCAAGCAAATATTGCTGTCCCATTGATGTAAAAGCTAAGAGTAACAGAGAACAGATAGTAAAAATTGTTTTTAAATAGTGTGGCGTCATAAAAAATGATTTTTTATTATTCAATGAGGGTTTGAATTTTTTTCAAATCAATTTCTACAGAGGGTTTGAATTGATCAGAAACCATATATTTTTTCAGGCTGAACAACAGTTGCCGGGCTTCCGGCCTTTCATCGTTTTGTTGTAGAAGATCTATTGAGGTAACGAGCAGTTTGCCTCCACCTGATTTTACCTCAAAAATTAAACCCAGAGAACGGTTGGTTACCCAATCATCCACAATTCTTACAATTGGTTGTAATCCTTTTGAAACAGAATCGAGCAGGATAGCATTAGAATGACTCATTGCATCCCACCATTGCCAGTTGCTGTGATAGGTAGTGGGAAATTCTTTTAAAGCCGCATGCTCCGGATTGCAGAGGATGCCCAGGGTATGTGGAGGCTGTCCGCGGGTCCAGGCTGTATTCCAGAAAATACTGGAAAAACCAACCGCCACGGCGCCGCCTTTCTCTGGTTTAACAGCGCCTTTTTGAAGGGTCAGCAAAACTTTTCCTCCCTCGTTCAAAGCGTTTAAGGCCTTTGTATCTAACTTTTGCGTCACCAGGATATTACCTTCAACGGTCGGGTTTTGAGCCGGGTAAACAAAAAAATCCCAGGAATTCTGAAATCCGTTTACCTCTACTACCAGGGTAAGTTGTTGAGGTCTCTTCTGTTGATTTAAACTTTGCCGGATTTCCCCCAAAGATATTCCGTTTCCTAACGGGATATTGGTTTCGGCAAGTTTCCCCTCGTACAGGGTTTCTTCCGCATTGTTTTTAATCCACCATAATGGAGTGATGTTTTTCCATTCTTCTGCTCCAAAATGGGCTATTTCAACGGGTACCTTCAATTCCTCGTTATTGTGATAGATCATTTTCGAAAACCTTGCCAGCGGTACGGTAGCATTACAAAACCTGCTGTACTCCGTTCCGGTGATGTATCCTTTGTCTTCCCAGAAGGGACTCAGCACGCCCACAAGGGCTGTTCCCTGTCCGGGAAAGTCATGCAGATCCAAGAGTTGAAATCCTCCGAACCCCGGCGTACGCAGAGCCGCTTCAATTTCAGCCTTGTAACATAAAGCCTGCAATTTTCCCGAAGCCAGTAAAAAACTGTCTGACAAATGCCCCATGCCATGTTCTTTCAATGATTGCTGAAAGATTTCAAAATTCTTTGCTTTGAGAATACCCGTGTATTTAGATATTTCCTTAAAATCGGGATATACACACCATTGTCCAATTTCATGGCTTACCGTAGGTTGCTTCCATTTAGCAATAGCCTCCCGCCAGTCGTAATCGCTCCTTGGCGGTTGCGCGTTGATAATACTCTTTAAAGCCTGACCCCAACCCTGTATTCTGGGATCTGGGGCACTGTTATAATCACTTTCTTCGATCAGGGGCCATGCGCCGGCAGTGGTATATAATCTACGAGAATCTCTTTTTTTCCAGTAATTGACATAATCCGTTAGAAACGGGATTTGATTTTTACCTGCTGGTTCGTTTCCATAGGCCATCATACAAAAAGAAGGATGGTTGCCATAATTTTTGATAATGCTTTCTGTTTCATCATAAATAAACCGGTCAATCGGTTCTCCATTTCCTATAGATGAACCTTGATTAGCCCATGAACTGGCTTCAACCTGTAAATAAAAACCAGAAAGGTCTGCCGCTTCAAAAGCGGCTTCGGGGGGGCACCAGGAATGAAAGCGCATGTGATTTAATCCATAAGACCGGGCAGCCTTAAAAACTTTCATCCAGGAAGCTACATCGGTTGGCGGATAACCGGTCTTGGGGAAAATAGCACATTCAAGGGTACCTCTGAGAAAAGTGGGCCTTCCATTAATGGTAAATTGGGTACCCTTAGCAATAAATTCCCGCATACCAAAGCCTATGTTTTTTATATCATGCTCTTTACCTCTGCTTATCTGTACCAGCATGGAATATAAATTAGGATGAAATTCATCCCACAGCATCGGGTTATCACCCATTGGATAAACCACTTCTATTTTGTTGTTACCTTCTTTCAGTGTTAACGACTGCTTTAGCGGTTTTAATACGTCATCGCTATTTCCTTTGGTTTTTGCTAATAATTGTAACGCCACTTTTTTATGAGCTGAAGATTTACTTTGGATATCAATCTGTGCAATGACTCGTTTTTTAAAAACGTCCGGATATAACCGAACTGCATCAATATAAAAATCCGGACGGGCGCTGAGTAATAATTTCCCTGTCATACCATTCCAATTGCCCTGTGTATGGTCAGAAATACTATGAGAATTTTGCCCAACCCGAATTTCTTTAACCCGGTTATCCACTCTTACTGTTATATAATGAGTGCCCGGGCTTAATGTTTCAGATAAATCAAAAATATGTGGCGTGCCAAGATGATTAGCCATACCTATCTTGATATTATCCACCCATATTACTGTTTCCCAATGACAGCGCTCTAAAAACAATTCGATGTGTTTGTTCTTCCAGGTTGATGGAATAACAATTTTCTTTCGGTACCATGCTGCGCCTTTATAATATTTTGCCGGCTGGAGCCAGAATGGAACTTTAATATTTCCCGGCTGACGATATTTTGCATACTCAGGTTTAAAAAACCAGGAGGAGTCAAAGATGCTTCCTGTCCACGGTGTATGCAAAGATATTTCATCTCCTTTTCCATTGGTTGTCATGGAGCCAGGCAGATGGATGGTATCTGTCAGGTCTTTACGAAACCATTGTTCCTCTATACCCTTATCAGCAGGATCTGGTTTAAAAGTCCATTTGCCTGCAAGATGGATGGTTTGCACCTGGGCAAAGTTATTACCACTAAATAATAGCAGAATAATCATCAGGGCTACTGCTGAGAATAGGTCCTTTTTCATTCGTATATTTTTTGTTTTTTTACTTCTGTTAGAACCAATTCTATATTTATAATCACCTGTGGGAGAAAACTTTGTCAAGCACTGTCTCATAATAAATGTTTTGTGATTTCTATTCTTGAATAAGATTAGTTATTTGAATAGCATTTATAGATTACCGTTAAGAAGTCATCCTTTGATGCGCCAAAACGCCCTGATGGTTGCCGTCAAGGGACAAGACCTCTTTAAAGCAGGTCTTTGCTTTCCTGGAATTCCCCAGCCCCAAATGTCCCAAGCCCATCATGTACAAACAATGAATTCTGTTGCGCAGCCTAAGATCGTCATCAAATATAAGCATGCCCGGTAACGATACAGCAAAATAATCAATATGGACATCATCGTCAAGATGTTTCTGACCGAAATCAATCAAACTATTAAAAATGGCTTCGGCTTTTCCGGTTTCTTTCAATTTTTTCCATGCCAGTCCCTGGTAAAATATTTTGTCGGGCTGGGGATCGTTATAAAAAACTGCCTGTACAGGTTTACTGTTTCCTTCTGTAGCTTTTTTATAAAAATGATTTGCTTTTTCTGCATCTTCCATTAAATCGTATACTATTCCCTTCCAGTAATGAATATCATTTTCCTGAACTCCAGCCAGTTTCCCTTCTCCAAGATTCTCCGGATAATGTTCAGCCTCATTTAAAAGTTGCAGGGCTTCATGGGCTTGTCCGTTCCGGATGGCCTGTTTGGCTAATTCAAGGCAACAGATGATATACTGCTGAACAACCCTGCCTTCCCCGCCTTCCCAGGGATGAAACTTCCTGGTTTGTAAAAGCTCCTTTGCTTTTAAGTAATCCTCTTGCTGATTGTATAAGGTTATACGTTCAAGATAAAGATCATCTCTTTGCTCCGTTAATATATGATGCTTGTTTAAAAGTTGTAATCTTTCATCAGTGTCTTTGTTTAAGCGTTTGTACAGCATATCCAGTTCAAACAAGACCCGCGCATCCGATGAGTTTAAAGCAAAGGCTTTCTCCATCGCACGGAGGGCTTTATTGGAATCCTTCTGCTTGTTGAAATATGCTATGGAGAGGTTTCGGTAGACCGTTGGAAATAGGTCGTCAGTTTCCGCAGACTGTTCCCAGCAAACTATAGCCTCCCGATATTGCCTCTTGTCGTACCAGTAATTACCCAGGTAATATGCTGCTTTAGCATCCTTAGGATTTTGACGGATAGCTTCCTGAAAAACCAGGATGTCTTCTATTCGGTTAGGAAATACATAATCAGGACTGAGTGAAGCCGCTTTTTGAAAATAAGTCAGACTTAATTTTTCCTTTCCATTGCGAAAGGAAAACCATCCTAAATAATAATTTATTAAAGTGTTTTGAGAATCCTGTGTTTCAAAAACAGAAAGAAGCTGCGCAGCCTCTTCGTATAAGCCAGCATGAGCATAATCGAAGGCATATTCTATAAAGTTATTCTCATTATTACGACTAATTTCATGCAAATGATGGAGCGTTTCATTGGCTGCATTCTCATCCTTGTCATTTTTCAATAACCAATATTTCTCAAGCCAGCAGCCGTAATTAAAAGGATCCATTGTTAGAGATTCATTTACGAAATCCATAGCTTTATGGAACTGATTCAGTATTCTAAGGGTAAAAACTTTCAGATGTCGCGCGGTGTGGCTATGAAAATTTTTTACTAAGGACTGATCAATAAAATCCAACGCCACCTGGTATTCTTTATTTCGGATAGCAAGCCGACAAAGATTTAAAAATCCTGCATGCTGCCAGGCATCATTCCAGATACATTTGTAAAAAGCATCATAGGCAGCCTCATGTTTATCCTGCATCAGTAGCGCCCAACCAAGGTTATAATAGGGCTCTCCATCATAAGGATTAGGATTTCTTTGGGTGATGGTATCAATTGCCTGCTTAAAATACGGTTCAGCCTTTTTAAATTGTCCCCGTCTTAAGTACCATAGACCCAGGGCATTATTATTACGCGCGTCTTTAGGATCTCTTCTCAATGCTTCTTCGTAATAGTCAGTAGGTTTATAGGTTGCATGACGATATTGTTCCAGGTGAAGTCCGGTTAAAAAAAGTTGTTCATTATTTTCTACCTCTGATGGCTTTTTTGGGGCATTTGCCGGAGAAGGGACCGGTTGTTCTGTGTGTTTTTCCAATTGATAACTTACCAGTTCCTTTCCCGTTTTTAAATCACTAACCTTAAGGTTAATATCTTCTGCCGATAAATCTTCTTTGGTTTCGATAATCTTCTTATATGGATTTTCCGGTGAGGAAGATATAATCTCACTAAACAGAGAGTTGTGATCTCTTAAAATATCTATTTTTATTTTCTCGTAAGCTGTTGTTACATATAATAAGATTTCAATCTCGTTTCTCCGACATTCAAGATTTATCACGGCTTCCTTAGTAGCATTTTTTACCAGGCCCACTTCCTGATACGGCATAAAATATTGTACGAAGGTTTTTTCCTCATAAGGTTGTATCCATGAGAAATCAGGCTGATTGTCGGTATACACTCCGGTCATAAGTTCAATATAGGGTCCGTCTTCATCGGTGAGGTTTTTATCCCAGGTACGCCCGAAATCTCCGTTTCCCCAGGTCCATTGTTTTTTCCCCGGAGCGATATGATGGTCGGCAACATGCAGAAGCCCGGCTTTGGTATCGTGCTCATATCCTCCTATAAAATTAAAGTTTGAGCTTACTGCCATATATGAAGTGGGTACCGGTATATTTTTGTACCTCGAAATATCGGTGCCCGGAGCATAGTTCACTTTATAGTACACCCCTTTGGCAATAGGAAAAGAAGATACATCTCTTTTTCCATGATCGAATACAGCATGAACATCAGGTGGAAAAACAGACTGATAATAATCATTCACTTTTACCGCAGGATTGGCCCACCATAAGAAAGTTTGATGGAAGGGAGTGCGGTTATATAACTTCCCTTTCACTTCAAGATAGGCTTTGCCTGGATAGAGTGTAAAGCCCGCCATACCTTTGGTATGAAACATTCGTTCTACTTCATTTACCCAAACCGTAACGCTGCCATTGTCATTTTCGGTAATGGTAAAATCTACAGGCTCAAAGGTGGATGGACGATGATGTTGGGGCCAATTGAATTCGATACCTCCCGAAATCCACGGGCCGGTAAGTCCCACAAGGGCGGGCTTTATGACCTGGTTGTAATATATAAAATGTCTTTGTTTCACTTTATCGTAAGCCATTTGTATCCTGCCACCCAGCTCTGGCAGAATCATGATTTTCAGATAACAATTTTCCAGAAAAACAGCCTTATATGTTTTGTCTGTTTTTGTATCCGATATCTGCTCGGTTACCGCATAAGGATATACGACACCGCTGCTGCCCTGATAAACTCTCTTTTCGAGAAACATGGGGTTTTTTTCAGGAGTACCCACAGGATATGTTGGAATGGTGATCTGTTCCGCCCAGGCTTTAACTTCATTTGCTTTCATGATTCATCTCGTTTTTCGATATTTTCAAAATTATTTTATAAAGCTGAATCTGTAAATGGAGAAACATCCGTTTCGGATGGACTATTTTACTATTCTTCAAGATTGTATACAAAGGTAATGGGGCTTTCTCCTTTCCATTATTAAGGAAAGAAAAACGGTTAAACCTTGTTATGCAGATTCTACCAAAAAAAGTTTTTGGCTGCATGCAAAATAAATTGGGGCGAAGATAAACTCTCCACCCCATGATGATTACTAAACGTTGTAATTGGTTTTTCCTGTTTTACTCTTTTAATAATTTCACTGTATCTGTCGTGCCATCCCTATTAATGATTTGTAACAAATAAATACCATTTTGTAGCGGTTGAATATTTAGCGTCAATAGTCCCGCATCGTTTTGAGAAGCTACATATTTCATTACTACCTGGCCGTTCGTTGCTACTATATTCACCTGAGCTACAACTTTTGCGTTTTGTATATTAACCCGATTTCTGGCAGGATTGGGGTATATTTTTAAACCTGATTTTGCATTGCACGCAATGGTAACGGCTTTCACTTCTGTGCTTGAATATTTCCCATCAAAATCTACCTGGGTAATTCTATAATAATTAATTCCTGAGGCAGGGGTCTTATCGGTGTATGAATAGTTTTGAAGGGTATTACTATTTCCTGCCGCCTTTACACGGGCCACCACTACAAATTCAGAACCATTAACCCTGTGTTCAACGTTGAAATGACTGTTGTTATGCTCCATTCCCGTTTGCCATTCAAGGAGGGCTTTACAGCCATCCGATTTAATGGTAAAGGAAGTGAAAGTTACCGGCAGAATAATATTTTCCGTGCTGCCGATGGCAATGGCAGTAATCGTTTTTCCACCTGGTATAACTCCGGAAAGCAGGGATCCTTTGGTTAACCCCGTAGCGCCGGTAGCGCCCAGTTTAATCCACTGGTCAATTGCCGGGTCGTATCCCATCAGCCTTAAGTCGGATGCATTAAATCCACTATAATCAATGTTTAATGCGGGGATGGAAACGGTAATAGTCTGGTCTTCAGTTAAAGCGCCGGCGCCTCTTAAAGGCTCTAAAGATGGGTCAGCAATAGTGGCGTCAAGATAATGCCAATCCCAAAAACCAACCGGTATAATTCCTGCAATCCCGCTTTCAATAAATCCCGGGCCGGTATGGTTGGTGGTTTTTTGAGTAGGATCCTCTGTAGTATTGGGATCGCCATCTACCCATCCTACCGTAAGCAGATGTTCTCCATCTTCAAAAACCCCTTCTCTTCTTAATGGATATACTTTTGAAGCGTTTCCTACAGGAAAAGTAAAGTCACCCTCATGTCCGGGAGGTAAATCTCCATCCGGGTAATTTACTTCGCTTACAAAGCCATCTACGTGCTGCGCGTCTGTTAATCCACCACTGTAAGATGCATTGTTTGCAAAAACAATAGCGCTTCTAACAGGATATAATCTGCTGGTTTTGGTGATCCCATTATTAAAAATCAGTTTCCGCCCCACCATAATTCCGCCCGAAACTTCACCATAAGGTGTAAGCTCTCCTTGCCGTGTTTTAGTAATATTCATTACATTACCTGCGCCTATATTAAAATAAACAGTATCAAACACTACAATTCCCCCATCACCCGCTATTTCGTTGTATCCTGAATATAAAAAATAATCGCTGTTTGTACCGGTGGTTCCAAAAGGATCGGGAAAAGGCCCATAGTTAAATTGAGTGAGCCATGCTCCGCCTTCGTTTATGGTTAAGAGACTGTTTACGTGATTATATTTTACTCCACCCATACGCCAGGTAATGCCGGGTACAGTGGTGCCGTAAATATTCAAAGTGTCGCTGTCTTCGCCGGGAGATATTGTTCCGGAAGGAACCTCATATTGAGCATTTGTAGCAATGCTACACAAGAACATCATTACCGCAAAAAGTAAAGTTGGTTTCATGAAAGAACAAATTTGTATTCTAATTTTTTCAGCGTCTCCTAAAGTTTATTCAACAGGGCGATCAGTAGAATAGAGGAAAGAATGGCAGAGATTTATGGTCTCAGTTAATGATTATTCAGGAGAGGATTTTGTGAGGTATTACCCATCAGGATATTCGGATATCAAAAAACCGATTTCTGGTTTGAAGGCGTGAAGATACAAATCTTCAACCATCCGGAATATAATTGTTTCAAAAAATTCTATTGTATTCTCATCTATAGATACGATAAATAGAAGGAAGTGGTTTGTAAGCCCGTCTGATCTTTGCCGAAGCCAGCCTAACAATCTGATTATAAGGGCCTCTTATGAACCATCCTGCAAGGTTATCAAATGGTAAAAATTATAAGAGAGCATAGCCGGAAATACAAAAGCCGGTATCCATAAGAAACCGGCTTTCGCTTCCCATGAAGAGAATAATTATTGTATTACATTAACCGAAGAAGTGGAACTGACCACTTGTTCGACAGGCGGCTTTTTAGTGTGGATAGCTTTATCTGTTTTGGTGCCATACATTTGCGCCAGACTGGGTGCAATCACCAATGAAACAATAGACATCAGCTTAATAAGGATATTCATGGAAGGTCCTGAAGTATCTTTAAAAGGATCACCTACAGTATCACCGGTTACGGAAGCCTTATGTGGTTCGGATTTCTTATAAAAGGTTTCACCGCCAATCTCAACTCCTTTTTCAAAAGATTTCTTGGCATTATCCCAGGCGCCTCCTGCATTATTCTGAAACATGCCCATCAGTACTCCACTAACCGTAGCTCCTGCCAAAAAGCCTCCTAACGCCTCCGGACCCAATAAAAAACCTATAATCAAAGGAGACACTATGGCTACGGCTCCGGGCAACAGCATCTTTTTAATGGACGCTTCGGTTGAAATAGCCACGCACTTATCATATTCGGGCTTCCCGGTACCTTCCATAATTCCAGGTATGGTACGGAACTGGCGGCGCACTTCCTCTACCATACTCATTGCCGCTTCCCCAACTGCCCGGATGGCAAGAGAAGAAAAAATAAAGGGGATCATACCTCCAACAAAAAGCGCAGCTAACACTTTGGCTTTATAAATGTCTATTCCATCTATACCCGCAACACCCACAAAGGCGGCAAATAAGGCCAGCGCTGTTAAGGCAGCAGAGGCAATAGCAAATCCTTTCCCGGTGGCGGCCGTGGTATTACCAACTGCATCGAGCACGTCTGTTTTTTCACGAACCTCTTTCGGCAGTTCACACATCTCCGCAATTCCGCCGGCATTATCTGCAATAGGTCCAAAAGCATCTATAGCTAACTGCATTGCCGTGGTTGCCATCATTCCTGCGGCAGCAATGGCTACGCCGTATAATCCTGCAAATTCAAAAGATCCCCAGATACCACCTGCCAATACCAGGATAGGCAGAAAGGTGGATTCCATCCCAACGGCTAATCCGCCAATTACATTGGTAGCATGACCGGTGGAAGACTGACGTATGATGGATAACACGGGCCTTTTTCCCATTGCTGTATAAAACTCTGTAATAATACTCATCAGAGCGCCTACTACTAATCCCACACCGATAGCTCCTAATACACCCCATTTGGTGAATTCGTAATTCCGAAGGGTCATGGTCTCCGGCAAAATCCAGTAAACCAGTCCTATAGAAGCTATGGCAGTTATAATGATAGACCCCCAGTTACCAAGGTTTAGCGCTTTTTGTACATTTTGCGTATTAATGCCTGCATGATCGCTGACTCTTACAAACCAGGTACCCACAATAGAAAATATTATTCCCACAGCTGCTATTAACATAGGCAGCAAAATGGGCGCTAATCCGCCAAAATTATCATTGGAAATGGTTTCCTGTCCCAGTACCATCGTAGCTAATACAGTGGCTACATAGGATCCAAAGAGGTCTGCTCCCATACCCGCTACATCTCCCACATTATCTCCTACATTGTCTGCAATGGTGGCCGGATTACGGGGATCATCTTCAGGAATGCCAGCCTCTACTTTTCCCACCAGGTCAGCGCCAACATCGGCAGCTTTGGTGTATATGCCTCCGCCAACGCGTGCAAATAAAGCGATACTTTCGGCGCCAAGAGAAAATCCGGTAAGCACTTCAATAGCCTTTAGCATTGCAAGATTGTATTCGGGTGAATTAGGCTCTATCCCACTTACGAATTGCATATATAATATGATAAAAACACTTCCTAAGCCCAATACTGCCAGACCGGCAACGCCAAGCCCCATTACCGTGCCTCCGGTGAAGGAAACGGATAAGGCTTTACTCAGGCTGGTTTTGGCAGCCTCTGCGGTACGTACATTGCTCTTTGTAGCTATTCGCATACCGATATAACCTGCGATTGCACTAAAGATGGCGCCTACAATAAAAGCAATAGCGATAGACCAGTGAGAATTGGGATTTGTCAGGGCCATAAAACCTAATAAAATACCTACAATAACAACGAAATAGGCTAATATTTTCCATTCTGCTTTTAGAAAAGCCATTGCCCCTTCAGCTATAAAATTGCTGATTTCTTTCATCCGGTCAGAACCTGCATGCTGCTTTACTACCCAGTTAAATTTTACAAAAGTATACAACAAACCCACCAGCGCCAGCGCCGGTACAAGGAAGAACAATTGGCTCATAAATATTAAGTTCTTATGTGTTATGTTTTTAGGAGGGCAAAAATAGGGGTTTCAGTCCTAAAAATAGTATTTACCTGAAATTAACCCTTGTTTTTACCGCAATAAATGCTTCGGCAAGATGATTAATCAGGTCGCCGGCTATCAAAGACTCCTCTCCGAAATGGCGGACGGCTAAATCGCCGGCAAGGCCATGAAGGAAAACACCTGTTAAAATAGCCTGGCTGGTATGTTCATTTTGAGCATATAATCCAAGCAGGATGCCTGTTAATACGTCACCGCTGCCGGCAGTGGCCATACCGGGATTGCCTGTTGGGTTAAAATAACCCTTTCCTTGTGGGGTGGCAATGAAAGAATACCTTCCTTTTAATAAGATGAATACTTTTAGCTCTTTGGCTTTTTCTAAAGCGAGTGTTATCCGTTCGAAATCGTTTGCGCTTTTGCCAAACAGTTTTTCGAACTCCTTTGGGTGGGGAGTTAGGATGGTATTTTCAGGTAGTTGGGCATAAAGTTTCGGATGAGAAGAAAGCAGATTTAACCCGTCGGCATCAATAATTAATCGGGAGGGGTTTTTGTTTAAAACGGATTCCAATACCTCTAATCCTGAAGAATGCTGACCTATTCCCGGACCTACGGCATAGGCTTCATAATCACTTTTGAAGGAGATGGAAGAGAGACAGGTTTTATCGCTTCCGGTTACACACATGGCTTCAGGCACGGCAGTCTGCAGGATATTATATCCGCATTCGGGTATATAACAGGTTAACTTTCCCACTCCGCTACGCAGGCAGGCCCGAGCGGCAAGTACAGCAGCTCCCATCATTCCATAGCTGCCCGCTATCAATGCAGCATTGCCATAAGTTCCTTTATGTGAAAAGGGCTTTCGTGGCGGAAGAAAAGGCAGAATGCTTTCTGCTTCAATAACTTCATAGCAGGAGGAGGTTTGATGGTAATAGGTTGGTGACAAACCAATATCCAGCACCTGTACCTCTCCTGTGTATTTTGCGTTTTCGGGCAGTAAAAAAGCCAATTTCATCATCTGAAAGGTGAGGGTAATGGCAGCTTTGATGATGGTATTGCCTTGTGAACTTTTGTCTGCGAAAAGTCCACTGGGTAAATCAATTGCAATAACCCGGGCTTTGGAATGATTGATATGTTCTACCAATGCCTGGGCAAGTCCTCCGAGAGGGCGGTTAAGACCATTACCAAACAGCGCATCAATCACGATATCGGAAGGGCTGATAGAAGGGAAGCCGTTTTCTTCTTCCAATAATTCTATTTGTGTTGAACAGCTTTGTAATCTGCTCAGGTTTATCAAAAAATCTTTGGAATTAGAACCTGAATGTCCCAGGATAAAAATCTTCACCGTTTTCTTTTGGTGTATGAGCATCCTTGCAATCGCCAATCCGTCTCCACCGTTATTTCCTCCCCCGCAAAACAAAATGAATTTTTGATGATCCGGAAATTTTGCAGTTATCCAATGGCAACATTGCGCGGCGGCCCGCTCCATCAGATCAATAGAGGCTATCGGTTCGTTTTGTATAGTATATTGATCCCATTGCCTGATTTGTTCGGCGGAAAATAATTTCATCTGCTATTTCGTCAATGACTTCTTTGTTTTGGATTTCTTTTTTGTTGCCAACTTTTGTTGAAAATAGGATGCTAAATCTTTTGGAACGAATGTAGTCAAAATGTCGGGTTAAATGGCTAAAAATCATTCGTTTCTTGTCAATTGTTCAATGGTAACATGGTCACCTGCAAAATTACTGTCAACATGTTCTCTGCTCTGCTGCTATCTACTCGTCCCCCTCGTCATCGGTTGCATAGTCGCCAAAAACAGTGAAAAGTTTTCTTGCCTGATAAATATTCCGGTTGTATTTGTTGCCTAAGATAATTATTGTGGCGGAGTCTTTGGGGATTCGGGCAAAAACAGTGTTATTGCCGTGCCACCAACCGTTATGGTATATAATTTTTTCGTTGCCGGGGTATTCCAGCATCCTCCATCCCAGTCCATAGTTTCGGATACCTCTCTTTTCGTAGCTGTAGCCGGCGTAGGCAGAATCCAGGGTGGCTGGATTAAACATTTCGCCATAGCTTAAGGCTGTTTCCCACTTTAGCAGGTCGCGCGCGGTGCTGTATATATTTTTATCGCCATAAACGGCATCCAGAAAAGTGAAGGCTTCCTGCTGGCTTCTTGCATTAAAGGACGGTAGCGCAGTTGCAGAGTCAGACATGGTAAATACATAAGTATCGTTCATATCCAGTGGTTCGAAAAAATGCTCCTTCATAAAGTTGGGGAAGGATGATCCGCTTACCTTTTCAATAATCAGCGCCAGGAGTGCATAATTGGTATTGCAATATTGAAAAGACCGGTCAGGACGACCTGCAGCCAGTTTGTTTTTATTTTTGATTAAAAACTCGAGTACATCTTCATTGCTTGCTGTCTTTCTGGAGTCCCAGCCCAACTGCTCCATTACATGCACATAATTCGGCAAGCCGCTTCTGTGATTTAACAGCGTTTTAATAGTAACGCCCTGATAGGGGAATCCCGGGAGGTATGCAGATACTTCATTCTCGAGTTGAATTTTGCCTTCTTCCCAAAGTTTTAGAATGGCCATTGCAGTAAAAGTCTTGGATACTGATGCTAAATGAAGGGAACTGCCCTGGTTTAATGGCTCTTTGGTACGAAAATGCTCGAAGCCTGTATATTTTTCAAAAATGATTTCTCCTTTTTTAGCTACCAGAAACTCCCCGCTGAAATGGCTTCTTTGTAAAATATTTTCGTAAAAGTGTTCGCATGCAGCATAATAGTGCCTGAATTCAGCTTCAGACAATAGAGAGGGGTGGGTTACGGAGTCCTCTGTTGGCGGAGCTGCATTTCTCTCCTTATTTATTGTGGTATAAAAACATCCGGAGGCTAAAAAGGATATCAGAAATATAGGGTAAAAAAAGTTTTTCATTTAGATTCAATTCAAAAAGAACGCTGAACAGCAATAACTTATTACTTTCGCGCTGCAATTGTACATATATTTTATGACTGACAAAAAACGGACCAGTTATCCAAAAGAGAAGATTAACATTTTATTACTGGAAAATATTAGTGAGCAGGCAGTACAGAACTTTAGGAAGGCCGGATATACATCAATAAAGAGAATAGGAGGGGCATTATCGGAGAAGGAATTGGCTAAGGAGGTAAAAGACGTTCATTTACTGGGTATTCGTTCCAAATCGCAGATTACCCCTGAAATACTAAAAGCAGCTACCAAATTGCAGGCCATAGGGTGCTTTTGTATTGGTGTAAATCAGGTTGATCTCCATTCTGCAAGAGAACAGGGAGTAACCGTGTTTAACGCTCCTTATTCCAATACCCGATCGGTTGCAGAATTAGTTATCGGTTTGTCAATCATGCTTATACGGAGGATTCCTGATAAAAACCGGGCTGCTCACGAAGGAATCTGGCTGAAAGAATCTAAAGGAAGTTTTGAATTGCGTGGAAAAACCCTGGGTATTATCGGTTATGGTAACATCGGTGCTCAGGTAAGCGTATTGGCTGAGTCTCTGGGAATGAAAGTGATTTATTACGACATTGCTATTCGCCTCCCCATGGGCAATGCTCAGTCACGAAGGAGCTTAAAAGAGGTTTTGCAGGAAGCCGATATTTTAACTCTGCATGTTCCCGAAACAGCTCAAACCAATAACCTGATTAATACGTCAACCCTAAAACATTGTAAAAAAGGCGCTATTCTGCTCAATTATGCACGGGGACAGGTGGTGGATCTGGAAGCTTTAGCCCAGGCTTTAAAGAACGGGCAGCTTTCGGGTGCAGCCGTAGATGTTTATCCCCTGGAACCGGAAAAAAATGGAGAGCATTTTGAAACGCCATTGCAAAACCTGTCTAATGTAATCTTAACGCCTCATATAGGCGGATCTACTGAGGAGGCGCAGACAAATATTGGTGAAAATGTGAGTGATAAACTGATCAACTTCCTTGAAGCCGGAATTACAACCGGATCGCATACTGTACCCGAACTGGCTTTACCCTTACAGGAAGGTGCGCACCGGATTTTACACATTCACAAAAATGTGCCCGGGGTTTTATCCCAGATTAATACCCAGTTATCTTCTCATCATATTAATATTTTGGCTCAATATCTGAAGACAAATGATGAAATCGGATATGTAGTTTTGGATTTGAATAAAAATCTTTCCAGAGAAGCAATGTCGCTCCTGAAGAATATAAAAGAGACCATTAAAGTGAGGGTTGTATATTAAATATTCAGGGTCTTCTTTTACGAAAACGTTTGTGTGAAATATAAAGAACAGGTTGAAAAATATTAGCCCTGTTTGTTTTTCCTCTATCTTTAATCAATTTCATACAAATGTTAGAACGGGTATTACAGCAATATGGGTTGGAGTTTTCCAAATTGATAATCAGGCCTTTTGGTTCCGGATTGATCAATAATACCTGGAAGGTGGACCAACAGGATAGCGCTTCTTCCTTTATCCTGCAACGTATTAATGACCAGGTTTTTAAGACGCCGCCGGATATAGCGCATAATGTTCGTTTGATTGGAGATTATCTTTCAGCACATCATCCCGATTATTTTTTTGTTAGAAGTAAATCTACAACCGATGGCAGTGATTTGTTTTTTGCGGAGGGGGAAGGCTATTTTCGACTGATTCCTTTTGTAAAAGATTCGCATACCGTGGATGTGGTGCAAACGCCCCGTCAGGCTTATGAAGCTGCCCGTCAATTTGGAAGATTTTCTCATCTTCTGGAGGGCTTTCCTGTAAATGAATTGAAAATTACCATCCCGGATTTTCACAACCTGAGTTTGCGTTACCAACAATTTTTGGATTCACTTACTACCGGGAATCAAGAAAGAATCAAGCAAACGCTGGAAGATATTTCATGGCTAAAGGAGCAGAATTTCATCGTAAAACGGTTTGAAGCTATGAAGAAAAACCCTGATTTCAGGTTACGTGTTACTCACCATGATACTAAAATCAGTAATGTTTTGTTTGATGCCGGGGATAATGGATTATGCGTGATAGATCTCGATACCGTAATGCCGGGATATTTTACCAGCGATGTGGGCGACATGATGCGAACCTGCCTTCCACCGGTTAGTGAAGAAGAAAAAGATTTTTCAAAGATTGCAGTCAGAGACGATTATTATGAGGCTATCGTTTTGGGCTATATAGAAGGGATGGGGAACGGATTGAGTATTGCAGAAAGGTCTGCTTTCTTTGATGCAGGGTGCTATCTTATTTATATGCAGGCGCTGCGTTTCTTAACTGATTATATAAATAACGATCGGTATTATGGCGCCAAATATGAAGGGCATAACTTTGTGCGCGGGAAGAACCAGATTATTTTGCTTGAGAAATTATTGGAAAAGGAATCCCATCTGAGAAGTATAAAATAGGAGAAATAAAGGAATGAATTTGCCAGCACATTTTAAGGAGATTTTTGAACCGAAGCTGCTAAAGGAAATGGAAACCAAAACAGAAAGAAAGTCTGTTAAGTCCGGGGCTTTAATTTTAGGGGTTGGGCAAACGGTGAGGGTAATGCCAATTGTATTATCAGGCTCTATAAGCATTTCCCGCACCGATGAGGAAGGCAGGGAGATCCTGATGTATTATATCAATCCCAATGAAAGCTGTGCTATGACTTTCACCTGTTGTATGGAGCATTTTCCCAGCGAAGTAAAAGCGATGGCTGAGGATGATACGGAATTACTTCTGGTGCCGGTACAACTTATGGATCAATGGCTGGTTAAATATCCATCGTGGAAAAGTTTTGTAATGAACACCATCCGGATCCGGTTTAATGATTTGCTCCGTACTATTGACCAGTTGGTCTTCCAGCGCCTGGATGAACGGCTGGTCAGTTATCTTAAAGAAAAATCGAGAGCAACGGGATCTACCTTGATTAATCTTTCGCACGAACAGATAGCTACTGAATTAGCCACCTCCCGGGTGGTCATTTCCCGTTTACTGAAACGGTTAGAGAATGATAAAAAAGTGTTGTTATACCGCAATCAATTGAAGATTCTCAATTCATTGTAACAAATGTCACGCTTCGCGTCAATTTTATGGTTCATTTTTGCAGTAATAAAAATGAATCATAGGTATGAAACATGAAGTAAATACGCAATGGATGGGAAAAATGCAATTCAATTCCCTGGTAAATGATCATGTAATTGTGATGGATGCGCCTGAGCGGGTTGGCGGAGAAGATCTGGGCTCAATACCTAAGCCGTTGGTGCTTACCGCTCTTTCCGGATGTACAGGAATGGATGTCATAGCGCTGCTGAGAAAAGAAGGAAAGGAACTGAATAACTTTAATGTGATAGTACATGGTGAACTCACCAAACGTGCGCCGATGCAATACAGCAGCATTCATATTATTTATGAGGCAGAGGGAGACGAGTCATTAGAATCTGATGTGGTAAGAATTATCAATCGTTCGCAGGAGGAAATTTGCGGGGTGAGCGCTATGTTAAAAAAGGCAATGCCTATTACCTGGGAAGTGCAATTTAATAAAACTGAGGTGTTTAATAATGCCAGTGAAGTGCTACAGACGCAAAACTAAAATTCAGATATCTTATACCTGTAATAAATCAGGAATATTAATTATTTATCAAACCAAACATATATGTTATCAGTATTAAAGAAAGTATTGGGAATTGAACCCAAAGCTGACCTGGCAACCCTGGTTGCAAATGGCGCTCAGATTATAGATGTAAGAACCAAAGGTGAATTTTCTGGTGGGCACATAAAGAATGCGGTAAATATTCCTTTAGATCAATTGAGAACTCAATTAAATAAGATTAAGAAGGATAAGGTAGTTATTACCTGTTGCGCTTCCGGAATGCGGAGCGGTTCTGCAAAGTCCATCCTCTTATCCTCCGGTTTTACGGAAGTATACAACGGCGGGGGATGGATGTCTTTACAAAATAAAATCAGCAAATAATGAAGCAAAGAATTTTAACCGGTTGGAATTGGATGCGGGTGCTTTATCTGATCGCCGGAATTTTTATTATGATTCAAGCCGTTGCGAACCAAATGTGGATCGGGTTGCTTTTGGGCGGTTATTTTGTAGTCATGGGGGTTTTTGCCCTGGGATGTGCGGCAGGCAATTGCTATGGTGGTAGCTGCACCGTACAAAATGCAGAAGAGAAGAAGGAGTAGAGCGTAAGCAAAGAGGTGTTTTTTAACCCCAGAGGGCACTGAGAAAGCGAGTGGTACACAGATCAAATACTTTGCCTTCCCCCGGGGGACTACTTTGCGTCTGTTACGGTAAAAGAAGTCTAACGGTCAACCAATCCTGGTCTGAACCTGGTAGGTGCCGACCTGGTTGGGGTTTACAGTCGGTACCACAAGCCCGGCGAAGGCTGGAACGGGAAGTACAGGAACCGGTTTCAAAATGCCGGCACGTATATATGGATATGCCGGTACAAAACGGGAAACGAAGCGATGCGGCTTGATAAAGGATTGGTGGAGTTGGTGCGGTAGGGAGGCGGGTAGTATGGGTTACAGGTCGCAGGGTAAGTGGAGTTAGGAACCCATCATCAGGAGAGGCATTCTCATTTTTTATACTTATCATATTCCCGTTCAATATCTTCTTCGCTTACCCACTCTTTGTAAAGAACTCTCCAATTTATGGTATATTTTTTCCCCACTTCAAAATGTGGTAAAAGATAATGGAAATCCCATGCGGGTTGACCTTCCCCAGCGCCATCCGGCGATTGGGAGAATCTGAAAACTCCTTCTTTAGGCTTAGGAAATAGGTAACCAAAAACCATATTATGGTACCTGCCATAATAGAAAGGTTTCTCAAACCGATGGGTAGAGATTTCTTTAGCGAGAACAACGTTAAAATCGGGAGCCATAAAGAAACGAGCGGTATCTTCCAGGGCGGCATGAGTGCCGTTTTTACCGTGTTGATCCGTAAATAGATATTCCCACTGGGAAGTGTCATCTCCGGGTTGCTTTCCCCTGAAATAAATCCCTAAAATCTCCGGCTGGTACATATAGGAGGCCCAGAAAAAACCAATATACCCATGTTTGAACATTTCCGCGTCATGCACGACAAAACTAAATTCAACATCAATATAATGGGGAGCTACCATTTTAAAGCGCGTCCAGCTTTCAACGTTAGAAATGCCAGTTCGCGGCTGATACAATTCTACTTTTGAACCCGATAGTTTTCTGATTTCCATCGGTTGCTTTCTCGGCTCAAATAAAGAAACTAAAGAATCTCCGCCAAAGATATGCTCCAGGTTTACCCCTGCAAAAGAGGGCACAAATAGGGTGGAATCCTGATTTTTATGATAGAGTTCGGCTATGCCATTATACCCCTTCTTATGATACGTGCCATAAGAATTGTTGTCAGCAAAAACGGCTTTGAGCTTTCCTTTCCGCAGGGTTACGTCAGGTTGAGCCAACGATTGGACAAAAGAGAGACTACAAAACAGAAAGAAAAATATTCCTGAAAAAAAGGAAAGGGAATTAGAAATTTTAATGCAAGTCAATATTATCCAATTTTTCAATTGCTGAATACAGCAAAATTACAGTATATAGAAATGGAAAATAATAATAGATAAAACCTGATTGTTAATCAGCTTTGGCAATATTTGCTGCAACATATCCTTTGGGTCCACGCTCAATTTCAAAAGTTACCTTTAATTGTTCCTGCAGCATGATACTGGAAGATGACTGGTGTACAAAAATCCGCTCTCCGGAAATGCTATCTTCAATGAATCCAAATCCTTTTGCTCCATTGAAATAGGTAACGGTGCCTTTACGGATTAACTCCTGGGGATCGGGTGGACGTTGCTTTGGAACGCCAATTTCTATGTCCTCAGCTTTGATTTCAATTCTTTTGTTGTGATCTGGTGGCGTTGAAGTCAGATTGCCGTTCTCATCTATATAGGCCATCATTTCGTCAAGACTTTTCCCTTTTTCAGTATTTTCTTTGCGCTCCTGTCTTTTCTCTTCTTTTTTTTTGCGTTTGTCTCTTTTCTTATTTTCTCTTTCTTTTTTATTCCAACTTGTTGCCATATCTGATTTTAAATTTCGTTTACAATTTGCCTGGTTTGTAATACCGGAAGTACATTTCAAATCAGGCAATGAAATTTAAAATGTATCGGGACTTCTGTTACCAACGATTTCCATAACCATTTCCTTTGCTTTGTCTGTCTTCTCTTGGTCTGGCTTCTGAAACTTTAATAGGTCGGCCTTCAACCATTTTCCCATCCAGCGCTTTAATTGCTGCTTCCGCTTCCTGTTTTTCAGGCATCTCTACAAATCCAAAGCCCCTGCTTTTGCCGCTAAACTTATCAGTAATTATTTTTGCAGAAGATACATTACCATATTCCTCAAAAATTTTGCTTAATTCTTCATCCTGAATACTAAAGCCCAGGTTTGTAACATAAATATTCATAGTATTAAAATAAATTTTTAATAAAATATCTGAGAAAAATGGCAGATGTAAAAAACAGGAAGGAAAGAATTGTTTACAATAGCAATAAAACTCAAATTATTCGAGTAAAGATACTGAATTTTAAGGCGAATAATGATTTTATTTAAGGAACTGACAAAATGGGAGTCATTCGAATTTATTATTCCAAAAATGGGTGATTTCAAAAATTAGTCGTTTCGCACAGTTGTTGGTGGTAATGCCCAGAAACGACAACTGCTCAGCCAGACGCTATCAGGAATGAAAAAAGGATTTGCCTCCCTTGTAAGGTCATGGGTTAACGATTAGCCACGCGAAGCATCTCCAATACTCCTTTATTGGGATGGCTGATTTCCTCTGCACTTCTTACATTAAAAGTGGGGATTGCTCCATGATTTAAATGAACCTGCATCCGAAGTCGTTCTGATTCATCCTTCCCGCTTATATAATTATTTCCAAAAGACCTTGAAAGACCTTCAAAGAGGAAATTATTCAGATCGCAGATACCGCTGTGTTCATAACCCTTGTGAAGCCCGTGACGGAATAAGTGAGTAAGGCTGAAAGCCTGAGCTCTTGCATTTATTTCGTTTCTTCCTTCGCCTATAATTGTAATTCCATTGCCCAGCATTCGTATTTGATCCATAAGCTTTAACATTCCTTCAATAGGAGTTTGGCCTTCTATAAAGCAGTTTGTAAGGTTCCATAGGGAGAGGGTTACATCGAGGTATATTTCTTTTAGAGAGAGTTCGTCCACCGCTTTTTGAATTTGTCCGGTATTAATGGAACGCCACATCGCTGATCCCGGATGAATTTTTACCATCACGGTTTTATCCCGGTTTCTGGTGAGTGCATAATGGGTTTCCGGCACGCCTATATATCGGATGCCATCCCAGCTCCAGCCCATCAAAGTTTTTTGAATGACATCGCGATAGGCGAAATCTTTAACCTGCTCAAATACCGGATTACCCGGATCCAGGTCAACCGCGTTGAAATGTGGCATCACCCGAAAGCCCATCTTTTGTGCCTTTATAATAAAGGCTTTTGCTGCCGGAGTTGAGGAATAATCGGGATAGTTTACATCGTAGGGAAAAGTTCTCCAGGTTGAAAGATGAATCAGCACTTTTTCAGGTGCGATCTTTTTTGACAAGGCTACCAGAATGGCCGGATCTGAGGGACAATAGGTTATCACCAATTTTATTTTGTCGTACCACTGAGGTCTTCTGTTTCTTGCAGCCTGGGAATCAAAAGAAGTCCTGTACCAATGACGATATATAGCGGCAGGGGTATGCCAGTCGCTGGAAAATACATTTATTCTCCAGCATATCCCGCCTGCGCTTTTGTTGTCATCAATAGGGCCATAGGCTTCACTTTCTACGCCAAAAGAATCCTTTCCCTGTGTTCCGATCTGTACTGCTTTGTATCTCAATTTTTCATCCCGGGTATGTATCCAGAAGCCTCCGGATTTTGACTCGAATATTAGCAATGCCGCTTCCCAGTCCACTGGCCATTTCCACCTTAGCTCCCGAAGCAAAGCATTGTCCATCTGCATCTTTATTCCCTGAAAGAAAGGCGCCACTATATCCAGCGAAGATTTGACATTACAGATATTCCAGCGGCAGGCTAACAACCCCGGTCTTAAGGAATAAGCCGAAGGCTCCACTAACAGTTCCCCCGAATCCTCGTTGACGGAAACGGAAAGCACCGCATCTCCATACCAGGAATGGATGATGATCTCAGCGCTGGTTGCTGTAATTTTTCTTGTAGTTACTGAATAATACTTTTCTTTATCAAGAGAAACCACTTCTTTTCCAAACAACAATTGCACCGGAACAGGATTATGATCAGAGACCGTAATAAATTCTTCATGGGTTTGTTTGCTGATCAGTGATTTCAGAAGACCTTCTTCCATAACGGCTTTCAGGGTTTTTGTTTCTATATGCAGGGTATTGCCGTCAATTGTTATGGTAGAATTGCCGGTGGCAGTAGGGTTTGCGGGGATTCGGTTTTCATTCCATAAACCCTTTTGGGAAATCACGGTACCGGAAGTGGTAATGCCAGTAGCCTTAATAAAATCTCTTCTGTTCATACGGTATTTTACAGTCTCGGTGAGTACACAAGATATTGAATATTTTAGGGTTGAGCAGGATGCCCGCTGATTGGTATGTAAAAGACGGTAAGGGGTTACCTGATATTCTAAGTGTGTTTTAAATGGTAAGAGAAGTAATTTCGAGGCACAGGTCGGGAAACCTGCGCCAGATCTGATAGAGCCGTTGGAATGCTTTTGGCGCAGGTTTGTAGCGATGGCGCTGTGTGATAGCTGACCTGTACCTTATTATTACTTTCTTTGGCAATGTAGACGTAGTTGCTTTAGGGATCAATACAGAAAAACAAGTATGTTACATTAAAGCTCACCATGAGCGCCAAATATAAGTTTATAAATATCGTTGCCGGAGCAAGGATTATACAATGACACCATTGGTTGGTTTGTAAAGGACAGTAAGGAGTTATCTGATATTCTAAGTGTGTTTTAAATGGTAAGAGAAGTAATTTCGAGGCACAGGTCGGGAAACCTGCGCCAGATCTGGAAGCGCCGTTGGAACCGCAAAGGGCACGAAGGAGGATCGCAGAGAGCGCGAAGGGACTGCTTTTGGCGCAGGTTTGTAGCGATGGCGCTGTGTGATAGCTGACCTGTGCCTTATTATTACTTTCTTTGGCAATGTAGACGTAGTTGCTTTAGGGATCAATACAGAAAAACAAGTATGTTACATTAAAGCTCACCATGAGCGCCAAATATAAGTTTATAAATATCGTTGCCGGAGCAAGGATTATACAATGACACCATTGGTTGGTTTGTAAAGGACAGTAAGGAGTTATCTGATATTCTAAGTGTGTTTTAAATGGTAAGAGAAGTAATTTCGAGGCACAGGTCGGGAAACCTGCGCCAGATCTGTTTGCAAAACAACAAAGCCCTGGCGATAGCCAGAGCTTGAACTGTTTGTCGGGATGACTGGATTCGAACCAGCGGCCTCTTCGTCCCGAACGAAGCGCGCTACCGGGCTGCGCTACATCCCGAAAACTTTTTCCTCCTTCATTTTGAACAGAATATCTCTTCTTTGCTTGAGATATCAAGCCCGAAAGGAGTGCAAATTTATAGTTTTTGCCGAATTGGAAAAGAATTTATGAAAGAAGTGGAGAAAAAGAAGATAAGATACCGGACTAAAAAGACTGGAGCAATTTCAGGCAGCAGATTCCTCGAACCTGCCGCAGCTTATTTATTAGAAACAGTCTCTCGCAAAAAAGATAGATGGGAGAGAAAGCGATATTGAAGAAAAAATGGTAATATTTAAGCCGTTACCTTCTTTCCGTCTTTCAATTGATCCCGGATCTCTTCTAAAAGTTCCGTTTGCCTTCTGCTTTCTATAGTCCTTCCATTTCTATCCCTGAGCCATGCTATCACTTTAACAAATACCGTAAAGGCGAGTAAAGAAACAGTAAGTCCTGCTAATAGTATCAGCGTTAATGTAATCCAATCTCCGTCTCCGGGCATAGATATCAGCAAATTTGAAGTCATATGAATCTCTTTTGAGGTCTGATAATTAAAAATGATTTCACTAAGGTATAAGATGTTTTTATGATATACAATAATAAATTATCAGGGAGATTTCTATTCCCTGCTTTTGGCGCAGGTTTGTAGCGATGACGCTGTGTGATAGCTGACCTGTGCCTTATTATTACTTTCTTTGGCAATGTAGACGTAGTTGCTTTAGGGATCAATACAGAAAAACAAGTATGTTACATTAAAGCTCACCATGAGCGCCAAATATAAGTTTATAAATATCGTTGCCGGAGCAAGGATTATACAATGACACCATTGGTTGGTTTGTAAAGGACAGTAAGGAGTTATCTGATATTCTAAGTGTGTTTTAAATGGTAAGAGAAGTAATTTCGAGGCACAGGTCGGGAAACCTGCGCCAGATCTGAAATTATACACTCTTATCTTTCCTTTCTTTCAGGCTGTCTCTAATCTCTTTTAGGAGTTGGGTTTGTTTTCTGCTTTCATTAATTAGGTCTATGTTACCAAAATACCACATAATGGGTTTTCTGAGTATTACCAGAAGTAGTAACGCCATCAATGGAATAACTATTAACGAAATAATTATTTCTGACATTCCCGGCATTGATATGAGCAAATTTGAAAACATATAATGTTGTTCGTAGTTGACAAATAAAAATTATCTGTACTAAGGTATAGGGTATTTTTTTAATATTCAAAAAATAATCTTGAGGAGAATTTTTTATCCCTGCGCATCCAATTAGCCGGTGATGGTGATCGTTTTGCGAATATAAGTATGACCCTCAATTGCAGAAACGACTACTTGCGCCACATCAAAAACTGTAATGGGTAAAATTTTCCGATGTGAGGCAGGGTTGATTTTGATGATTTTGGTCTCCGGTTTATTGATAACCCTGGTTGGACGAATAATAGTCCATTCCAGTTCCGTATTTTTTATCAGTTCTTCCTGACGGGCATGGTCTTGTATGAGTCGCTGGAGCCTCCCAAAAATCCTTACAATGAATCTGAACAGGAACGGCATCTCTTTGATACTTTCGCCCACACCCTGTCCGCTGATGCATACCAGTCTTACTGCTCCTGCTTTGTTCATTTGTTTAATGATATTGGCAGTGCCAATGGACATTGTTTTGTTATCCCTCTTATCCAAACTTAGTGCGATAACAATCTGATCGTTCTTTTGGATCGTGTTATTGAGGCTTTGTGCGTCTCTAACATCTCCGTTTATGATAGTCAATTTGTCCGAAGATTTTTTCTTCTTCCTGGTTACAACCGTAACGAGATTCCCATTATTCAGGAATTTTTGTACGATCTGTTTTCCTATAAAGCCCGTTCCTCCAAAAACCACTATCCTTTCTGAATTATTCACTGAATCATAATTTTTATTCCTTTTTCTCTTCTGCTTTCGGTTTCTTTTTCAACAAATCTTTCAGGGTACTTTTTACCGCTTCTTCTGCCTTCTTTTTTGTTTCTTCTAAAGGCTTCTCCTGCCCGGAACTGTCTTTTTTCCCTCCTAATAGTTGTTTCAGCGCCTCTTCTTTAAGATCTTTCACTGCCGCATCTTTAATGGATTTCACGGAGTCCTTTATTTGTTGTTTGGCGTCTTCTATTTTTTGCTGAGCAAACTCAGCAGCCTGTTGTTTCATGTCGGCTACCGCATCACCTGCAGCTTCTTTCAGTCCTGTATTAATCTGTGGATTGGTAATAGTGCCACCCATTTTAATATTGAGATTAATGTAGTCGCTCAGTTTTACCGGAATACCCTTGCTGACAGCCTGCTTTGCCAGATTATTAACCAGTTCATTGCCCTGGCTACCCATCAGGCTTCTCGGCAATTTCATAGCAATGGAATAGTTGATGGACTGATCCAAACCGTGCATGCCGCCTATTTCCATATCAATATCTTTGATCTTCACATGAAAAGGCTGAACCAGTACTTTGCCATTGCTGAAATCAAAGTAAGTTTTTATATCTTTAAGGGTCAACCCGTTCAGTTCAGCTACATTTAAATTTGTAGCCAGTTTTTCCAGAGGAGCAAACTTTTTAAGTACACCTTCCAGCAACAACAAATTACCCTTCCCGGTTAATGAACCGATTACCGGCATCATATTGTCCCCTAATTTACCATTCACAGTAAGTTGAGAACTAATTACCCCGGAAATGAATTTTCCTATAGGCATTAATTGCTGAACGGTATTAAAGGCGTAAAATGTTTTCTCCACACTTAGTTCCTTTACATCGTACGACAGGGAGATGTCAGGCCGTTTCTTGTCGGCCTTAGTAGAATACGAACCGTTGAGTCCAATGCTTCCGTCCAGCGCCTCCATTTGGAGGTTCTTAAGGGTTACTGCTTCGTCTTTTATGACAACAGTTCCCTTAAGGTTGTTATAATTGGTTTTGTCGTAGCTAAGCTGATCCACCGCTGCCTGCAAAGTGAAAGCTATGTTTTTGGGAACTACGAAAGGCGCTGCCGCATCCTCACCTTCACTGGTTGTAGTATCCGTACCCATAAATTCGTTCAGGTTTAATTTGTCGGCATGTACATTAAGCGTTCCCGCAACAGGCTCATCCTTTAGCGCATAGCCGATGGCGTTATCTATAGATCCGGTAGCTGTTAAATTAGATTTTAGATACGCTGCCTTAAGATTATTCAGCATAATATTTTTAGGGTTAAAGGTAAATGCAGCACTGTTGATTTGTATCCCTGCAGGATAGTCTTTGCTGGCGTATTTCATGTCTGAAATATTCAGAGTACCTGAAAGTCCGATCTTATCATAAGCTTCCTTTTCTATATCAGCTTTGGTCCCTGTAAAGGCGATATTAGCAGAAAGCAGACCAGACAGTTCGGTTCCGGGTTCAAATTGGGTAAACTGCATTGCGCTGGCCATATTGAACTTACCTTTAGCATTGCCTTCGAAAGAGAGTGTGCTTGCCGGGTTTTTAATCAGCAGGTTAAAATCAATAGGATCGCTGCCAATCTCAAGGTGAGCTGCAGGGATATGAATGACTGTATGATCGGCTATGCCATCAGGGTTATCGAATTTTATATTTATGTTGCTATTGCGTATGGGCTGCGGAAAATCTTTGGAAGCATAGTTGAGGTCGGTAATGTTGATAAAGCCATTGGCCGAAAAAGCCCCCGGTTTTTGTTGTGTGATCACCGAAATATTACCTTTAGCCGTAGCATCAGCATCTAACATTCCGGACAATTTTGTATCACCGCTAAGTTTTACAAATTGAGTAACCTGCGCCAGATTAAGTTTCCCTTTCAGGCGTGCATCAAGATACTGATCTGTTTCGGGTTTCTTCAAAAGCAGATTGAAGTCAAATGGATCATTCCCGAATTCAATATGTCCTTTTGAAATATCCACAACAGTATTGTCCATGACTCCATCGGGATTTTCCAACTTTATAACAATTCCAATGTTTTTTACGGGTTGAGGCAGGTCGGGGTATTGGAAAAATCCGTCTTCCACCTGAAGGTTAACAAGATAGGAAGGCATTTTTTGGGAATTGTATTCGCCTTTTACAAAACCGTTAAAAATCGCCTTTCCGCTGGTTTTAATCTTTTCAAAATCATTTTTATAAATAGCAGGAACCAGGGATAACAAGGTTTTGAATTCGGTAGACGGAGCATTGAATTTGATGTCCATCCCATAAGTGGTGTCATTCACAAACTGAAAATAGCCTTCCGATGAAAGTTGGAGGTCGTTTACCTTTATGTCATCCGTTTTGAAAGTGTATTTATCGTTTTTTGTATCTACCTGAATATCTGCTTCCGCAAAAACGTTGGAATTCACTAAATAAGGAATTTTAGTGTAAGTATAGGATACCGACTCCGCGGAGGTTTTTGTTTTCAGGGTAAAAAGATCGGCAGTAAAATCGCCGCTGCCCGAGTGGTCAAGATGAAAGATCTCACTGCTCATATCACCGGGGATATCTATATAACTGATGTATCCATCCCGGATAGCGTATTTTTTTAACTGAATATTAAAACTGCTTTCAGTTGAAGCAGCCGTATCTGTATCTGGCAGGGTTATATCCCAGTTAGCTTTCTCTTCTTTATTCACAATCGCATGAATACGCGGTTGCTCAATGGTGATTGAAGATATCTTCATCTGTTCTCCCAGCAGACTGAACAGGTTCACGGCTACATCAATTCTTTTTGCTGCTATCAGCGTGTCCTTGACGAACTCGTCCTTTCCGATAATACTCAGTGATTCCAATCCTACGGCAAGGTTAGGAAAGTGACGGAAGAAGGAGAGACTGATGTCCGAGAAATCAACCTGCGCATTTAGATTTTTATTGATTTCGGATTTCGCAATATTCGTAATCTTGCCTTTGAACGCAAACGGGAGGATAAAGGCGATAAGAAGCAGGACAAGAACAACAAGACCTGTTATTTTTGCTATTTTCTTCATCATGGTTGGATTTTATATCTTTAAAATAACTTAAAGCCCGAAAGTAAGTAATTATTAATCAGACTGTTTTAAATTCTGAATATATGACGCCGGAAAGATACCAACGATTAATTCAGGTGCTCAATAAACGCCAAAATAATCTGACTGTTGTGCTGGAGAATGTTTTTGATCCGCACAATATATCCGCAGTAATGCGTAGTTGTGATGCGGTGGGTATACAGGATATTTATGTGTTAAACAGTAAAATCCCCAGACATAAAAAATGGGGGGCAAGAAGTTCATCAGGTGCGGCGAAATGGCTATCCGTTCACCAATTTACCGATGTACAACTTTGTTTTGATGCTTTAAGAAGGAAATATGATCGGATATTAACTACCCATTTGAGCAGGGATGCTGCAGACATCTATGAAATAGATTTTACACAATCCCTGGCACTTGTTTTTGGCAATGAGCACGAGGGAGTAAGTGAAGAGGTATGGGCATTGGCGGATGGTGGTTTTATAATTCCCCAGGCAGGCATTATAAAATCGCTTAATATCTCGGTAGCCTGTGCGGTTACTATATATGAGGCCTACCGGCAGAAAAAGGCAGCGGGTCATTACGATCACAGATCGTTGCAGGAAGCAGAATATGAGGGATTAAAGAAAAGTTGGGGTCTCTTTAATGAGGAACAGAAGTACTGAATATAAAAAAGGGAGTCTTTTGGCCGGATTGAAACTAAAAAATCTATACCTTTTGGAATTAAATAGCCGGAATGTTTAATGCGTTATGAAAATCAATATAGAAATAAAGCCTGCAAAGCTGAGCGACAAACTTAAAAGGTTCTGGGAATTATCGGAGAAAAAAATTGCTTCTCTTGAAAAGGATTACGATGGTTCTAAAGGCTCCCCGGTATTTACGGTGAATGGTCGATACTCCACCCGCGGGTGGACGGAGTGGACTCAGGGATTCCAATACGGGTCTGCTATTCTGCAATACGATGCTACAGGCGCGAAGGCTGTGCTGGATCAGGCGCGTAGGAAGATAGTAGAAGTAATGGCGCCACATGTCAGCCATACGGGGGTGCATGATCATGGGTTTAATAATATCAGCACCTACGGAAATCTGCTCCGTTTGATGCATGAAGGGAAAATTCCCTTTGATGAATGGGGACAAAATTTTTATGCCCTGGCGCTGAAAGTATCAGGAGCCGTACAGGCGGGGAGGTGGACAACTATTAAAGATGGAGGATTTATTCATTCCTTCAATGGTCCGCATTCTCTTTTTGTGGATACCATCCGTTCTGTGCGTTCTCTGGCAGTCAGCCATAGTCTGGGTCATTTTCTGCAGGCAGAAGGCGATCAGAAAATTAGTCTTCTGGACAGGGCTGTTCAGCATCTAACCGCTACAGCCCATTATTCTGTTTATTATAATGAAGAGCGCGATATTTATGATGTATGGGGAAGAACTGCGCATGAATGTATTTTTAATGTCAAAGACGGTAATTTCCGTTGCCCGAATACACAGCAGGGATATACGGGATTCAGTACCTGGACAAGAGGCCTGGCTTGGGCGATGTGCGGCTTTGCTGAAGAATTGGAATGGTTTGATTCCTTCTCAGAAGACAAACTTCCGGATAAACAATCCATTGTAGCGATGTTGTTGAAAGGAGCAAGGGCTACCTGTGATTTTTATATAAACCAAACTCCTGCCGATGGCATTCCCTACTGGGATACGGGGGCTCCCGGTCTGGTTTATTTATCGGATTACCTGAACAAACCTGCCGACCCCTATAACGATTTTGAACCCGTGGATAGCTCTGCGGCTGCTATTGGAGCGCAGGGTTTTTTGCGGTTAGGAAAATATTTGAAAGACAAGGGTGATTCGATTGACGGCAGCCGGTATTGGCAGGCCGGACTCACGGTATTGGATACTCTATTGGATGAGCCTTATCTGAGTACGGATCCGGATCATCAGGGTTTAATATTGCATTCTATATATCACCGTCCCAATGGATGGGACCATATTCCCGCAGGTAGTAAAATACCTAATGGTGAATCCAGCATGTGGGGTGATTACCATGCACGTGAGGTGGCGCTTTATCTGCAACGAATCACAAATCAGGAAACCTACTATACATTTTTTAATATTCAATGATTGCAAAAAAACTAACTGATCTTTCCCGGTTGTGTATTCATACCATCACCACTAAGCCCTGGACAGTAGAGGAAGCTGCAAAACGCTATTCTGCCGCAGGAGTAAAGGGAATTACGGTTTGGCGGGATACCCTTGAAGGAAGAAATATCAGGCAAACAGGCAAAATGATTGTTGAACAGGGGCTGGAGGTAGTGTCTCTCTGCAGGGGCGGCTTTTTCCCCCATACGGATCCGGTAAAACGTAAGGCATCCATTGATGATAACAGAAGGGCAATTGAAGAGGCTGCGGAACTGGGCGCCCCCTTGATAGTGCTGGTCTGTGGCGCTGACCCTGCACAATCCCTGAATGAGTCGAGGAAGCAGATTCATGACGGGATATCTGCTATTTTACCTGAGGCATCTGCTGCCGGTGTAAAGCTGGCTATTGAACCCCTTCATCCTATGTATGCCGACAGTCGTTCGGCAATTAATACCCTGGCACAGGCAAATGACATGGCTGAATCTTTGAATTCCCCCTGGGTGGGGGTGGCAATAGATGTATATCATTTGTGGTGGGATCCCTGTCTTGAGAATGAAATCAAACGATGCGCAGCACATCAGAATCTGCTGGCTTTTCATATTTGCGACTGGAATACGCCAACTACCGATATGCTGTTTGACCGGGGTTTGATGGGGGAAGGGTGTATCCCTGTACAGCAAATCCGGGGCTGGGTGGAGAACAGCGGATTCAATGGGTTTATTGAAGTGGAAATTTTTTCTCGTCGCTGGTGGAAGGAAGACCAGTCTGTATTTCTGTCAAAAATTATTAATGCATATCAAGAACATTCGTAAGATGAAAGAACATAAAGTAGGAATCATTATGAATGGAGTAACGGGCCGGATGGGTACCAATCAGCATTTGTTGCGCTCCATTGCTGCAATTATCCAACAGGGTGGAGTACCTGTCGGTTCAGGTGAAGTGATTATGCCTGACCCGGTGCTGGTGGGCAGGGACGAAAATAAATTGAGAAAACTCTGTGCCCTTACAGGCATTAACAAAAAGAGCACGCAGTTGGATGAGGTATTAAAGGATCCTGATAATGCCATTTATTTTGATGCGCAAACTACCGGTCGAAGGGCAGAAGCGGTGCGTCAGGCAGTAAAAGCGGGGAAGCATATTTATTGTGAAAAACCGATTGCCGTTAGTACTAAAGAGGCCCTGGAATTGTATACATTGTGCCGGCAAGCCGGGGTGAAAAATGGGGTGGTGCAGGATAAGCTGTGGTTGCCCGGATTGATAAAACTTAAGCGGCTGATCCAGCAGGGTTTTTTTGGAAAGATCCTCTCCGTCCGTGGCGAATTTGGCTATTGGGTGTTTGAAGGAGATAGTATTCCGGCGCAACGGCCTTCGTGGAACTACAGAAAAGAAGATGATGGAGGAATTATTGTAGATATGCTCTGTCATTGGCGTTATGTGCTTGATAATATTTTCGGGAAAGTAAAAGCGGTATCCTGTCTGGGGGTAACCCATGTGCCGATAAGGGTAGATGAAAAGGGCAAATCATATACCTGTACTGCCGATGATGCGGCTTATGCCACTTTTGAACTGGAAAACGGAATCATTGCCCAGTTTAATTCCTCATGGACAGTGAGGGTGAGACGGGATGATCTGCTCACGATCCAGGTAGATGGTACCCGGGGTTCTGCGGTTGCGGGTTTACGTGAGTGTTACATTCAGCATTATGGTAATACCCCTAAACCGGTATGGAACCCTGATATTCCACAGTCAATTAATTTTTTTGAAGGCTGGTCTAAAGTGCCGGACCAGGAGTCATATGATAATGCATTTAAAGTTCAGTGGGAATTGTTTTTGAAGCATGTGGTAAAAGATGAACCTTTCCCCTGGGATTTGCTGGAAGGAGTAAAAGGGGTTCAGTTGGCTGAAAAGGGGCTGGAAAGTTGGAGTAAGCGCTGTTGGGTAACTATTCCGGAACTTCAATAAACGATAGAAATGAAAAAAACAGCGTTAGTCACCGGAGGGAGCAGGGGTATCGGATTTGGCATTGCCGTTGAATTGGCTAAAAATGGTTTTAATCTTGCCATTAATGGCATGCGTTTTCCCGAAGAGGTGAAGCCTGCCATTCAGGAATTGAAAAGCTTTGGGCATGAAGTCGTGTACTTTCAGGGCAATATCGCTTCACCGGCTGATAGAGAAAGGCTGATTCAAAATATGAAAACTCATTGCGGACAGTTGAATGTATTGGTAAACAATGCCGGGATGGCGCCAAGGCAGCGGAAGGATATTTTAGAAGCCACCGAAGAAAGTTATGATGAGGTGATGAACACCAATTTAAAAGGTAGTTATTTTTTAATGCAGGCTGCCGCAAACTGGATGATAGAAAGAAAGAAACAAGACAATAACTTTTCGGCATCTATCATCAATATTTCCTCTATGTCTGCTACGGTGGTATCGGTAAATCGGGGTGAGTATTGTATTTCCAAGGCAGGATTGAGTATGGCCACGCAATTGTTTGCGGTAAGGTTAGGGGAGTTTGATATTCCTGTTTTTGAAGTGAGACCCGGAATTATTCGTACCGATATGACGGCGGGCGTCCAGGAAAAGTACGACAAACTGATAGCCGAAGGATTATGTGTTCAGCAACGTTGGGGAGAACCGGAAGATGTGGGAAGGGTAGTGGCATCTCTTGCAAAAGGGGAATTCAGATATTCAACCGGGCAGGTTATTTTGGTAGATGGAGGCTTAACGATACCCAGATTATAAAAAATCATTTGTATAAATAGTTGTGTAAACGATGGCTAAAAATTCTGCAAGATGAGAAAGAACCACCTGGCGATAACAGATGAAAATACCGCTTCATTAACCACTGTGCAACATCTGGTGCGGCTTCCGGTATTGGTAGCGGCGTTGGGATATATGGTTGATATGTATGATTTATTTTTATTCAGTATCATTCGTGTACCCAGCCTGAAATCATTGAACCTCTCGGATGAAAGTATTTTGAAAGACGGATTGATGCTGCTTAACCTGCAAATGGCAGGCATGCTTATCGGTGGTATAGTGTGGGGAATTATGGGGGATAGAAAAGGGAGGTTATCCGTTTTGTTTGGTTCTATCCTCATATATTCATTGGCCAATATAGGCAACGGCATGGTTACCTCTGTGGGCGCTTATGCCGTCCTGCGTTTTATCGCAGGTTTTGGATTAGCCGGTGAATTAGGTGCAGGTATAACCCTCGTTTCCGAAATTCTGCCTGGCAAAATTCGGGGCTATG